>JACZTQ010000358.1 GCA_022573605.1 Pseudomonadota bacterium
ACTCAAGCGGAGCCGTCAGGGCAAGGGAGACAGTCGATATCACCCCCGCCCGGCGCCGGGGAAGGCGCTTGTCGCCCGGTAGCCCTCGAAGCTTGCCAGAAGCTGGCGGTCGCATTCCTGCTGCCAGTGGGTGCCCGGCATCACCGCCGAGACGCAGAGATGGTCGCGGCGGTAGCCCTGGGTGCGGGCATTGGTCTCGATGGCGATGGCGACGATGCCGGCGACCGCGCCGCCCTGGCGCCCGACCAGCCGGATGGCGCCGTCCATGGTGCCGCCGGTCTCGACCCATTGGTCGACCAGCAGCACCCTGGTGCCCGGCGCGAAGGCGGGCTGGCGCATCTCCATGCCCCGGGTGCGGCCCGAGTAGTTGGAGAACGCGACCCGGTCGGTCTCGACGCAGAGCTTGCCGGCCTTGCGGATCGGCAGGAAGCCGACGCCGAGGCGCGCCGCGATGCCGGCGCCGAGCACGAAGCCCATCGCGTCGAGGCCTGCGACCACGTCGACCCTGGCCCCGGCCAGCGGTTCGGTCAGGTCCCCCCGCCGGGGGGAGGGTTAGGGAGGGGGGCCGTATCCGTTGATCCACATAACGCTCTTGGCCCACTGAGATGCCTCGACGCCGCCTGATCTATGCGATGACCTGGCGCCTGCCGCTGATCATCTGGCAGGCGGCGTTCTTTCTGGTGCCTTTGGGCTTCATGGTGGTGATGACCTTCTGGGCGGTCAGGAACTACCGCATGGAGCCCGACTTCGTGCTGCAGAACTGGGAGAAGATGTTCAGCCGGGGCTATTTCTGGGACGCCTACTGGCTGACCCTGGGCCGGGCCTCGCTGGCCGCCGTGATCGCCAGCCTGGTGGCCTTCCCGGCCTCGTATGCGCTGGCCTTCAAGGTCTCGCCGACAGCGCGGCGCTGGGCGATCTTTTTCATGATTATTCCCTTCTTCACCTCCTACCTGGTGCGCGCCTATGCCTGGCAGGTGATCCTGGCCGAGCAGGGGGTGATCAACGCCGGGCTGAGCCATCTCGGCCTCGGTCCGTACACGATGCTGAATTCGGGCTTCGGGTCGATGGTGGGATACCTGACCCTGACCCTGCCGCTGGTGGTGATCCTGCAAACCTTCAGCCTGGCCAGTGTCGATCGCAACCTGATCGAGGCGGCCTGGAATCTCGGCTGCTCGCGCTGGCGCGCGATCTTCCGGGTGATCATCCCCTCGGCCAAGGTCGGGCTGATCCTGGGCGCGGTGTTCTGTTTCATCCTGTCGTTCGGCGACTTTGTCGCCCCCTATTACCTCGGCGGCTCGAAACCGCCGACGCTGTCGATCCTGATCATCGACACCACCAAGTCGGGCCAGCAATGGCCGCGCGCGGCGGTGGTGGCGGTGACCATGATCGTCACCCTGCTGGTGGTCGCCTTCGCGGCGGTGAGCGCCGCCTACCGGAAGCCGAAGCAATGAGCGGGCGCGGTGGAGCGATCCTGTCGCGGGTCTACCTGGGGGCGGTGTTCCTGTTCGTCTTCGCGCCGATCATGGCCAGCTTCGTGTTCTCGTTCAACTCGGACCGGTTCCCCAGCATCCCGCTCGGCAGCTTCACCTTCCACTGGTACCAGAAGGCGTTCTCCGACCCGGATGTCTGGGAGGCCTTCGCCACCAGCCTGAAAGTGGCGCTCTCGGCGGCGAGTCTGGCCACCGTGATCGGGTTTTGCACCGCCTACACCGATTTCCGCTTCGGCTTCAGATTCAAGCCCGCCTATCTGGCGCTGGCGCTGCTGCCGCCGACCATCCCGCTGGTGATCATGGGGCTGGCGATGCTGGCCTGGCTCTCGAATATGGGGCTGTCGGGGACGGTGACGGCGATCATCATCTCGCACACCGTCTTGGGCGCCCCCTTCGCCATGGCGGTGATCCGGCTGCGCCTGAGCCAGATGGACCCGGCGCTGGAGGCGGCGGCGTGGAATCTCGGCGCCTCGGAATGGGGCGCGATGCGCCATGTGATCCTGCCCTTCTGCGCACCCGCGATCGTCTCGGCGCTGTGCCTGACGGCGGCGGTCAGCTTCGACGAGTTCGCCGTCGCCTGGTTCGTCTCCGGGCTGAACAAGACCGTGCCGGTGATGATCCTGGAAATCCTCCAGGGCAATGTCGATCCGCGGATCAACGCCATCGGCACGGTGGTGTTTCTGACCTCGATGACCCTGGTGGTGCTGGCGCAGGTGCTGGCGATGACGCGGAGCAAGGAGAACAGCCAATGAGCGAGCCCCTGGTGGTGTTCGACGGCGTGGTCAAGCGGTTCGGCTCGATCACCGAGCCCGAGATGCTGCTGCTCGACGAGCCGCTGTCGGCGCTGGACGCGCATCTGGTGATCCGCATGCAGGGCGTGCTGGCCCGGTTGCAGCGCGAGTTGGGGATCACGTTTGTCTATGTCACCCATTCGCAGTCGGAAGCCTTCGCCATGGCCGACCGGGTGGTGATCATGGGCGACGGCGATATCGCCCAGATCGGGCCGCCGCGCGAGGTCTACCGCGCCCCCGCCACCCGCTTCGTGGCCGAGTTCGTCGGGCGCAACAACATTTTCGAGGGCAGGATCACCGATCCGGGGGGCGAGTTCGCCACCATGGAGGGAGCGGCGGGCAGGCTGGCGGTGCCGGCGTCGGATGCCGCCCCCGGCGCCGCCGTCACCATCGCCGTCGCCGCCGACCGCTTGCGGGTGACCCAGGGCGAGCCCGAGGCGGTGAACCGGATCGCCTGCCAGCTGATCTCGGAGGAATTCATCGGCGCCGCGGTGATCCTCTACCTCGAAGCCCCCGACGGCGCCGAGATCACGGCCCA
>JACZTQ010000059.1 GCA_022573605.1 Pseudomonadota bacterium
TCTCCTTGCTGGCCTCCAACAAGGGGGCCTTCATCAACGGCCAGATGATCCAGGTGAACGGCGGGGCGCAGACCTGATACCAAAGCTCAGTGATCGGAACCTATGGCAGCAGACCCCTCCCCAACCCCTCCCCTTCTAGGGGAGGGGCTTTAAGTCCCGGAAAGCGCAGCGCAATCCCCTCCCCCAGAAAGGGGGAGGGTTAGGGAGGGGGTCTGCGGCGTGAGTCACGCTCACTGAGCGTTGGTATGAGGGGCGGCGTGACGGCAGGGAACCGTCATCCCCGCGAAGGCGGGGATCTCCGTGAGTCGGGGCGAGAGATTCCCGCCTGCGCGGGAATCACGGCAGGAGAGGGTAGCTTTCCTACCCCGGCCAGTCGTAACTCTGCGCCGCGCGCATCATCGCGGCGGCGGCGGGGCTGAATTTGCGCCCCGGCACATGGGCCATCGAGATGGTCCGGGTCACCTCCGGCTCGACCAGCGGGCGCTGCATAAGTTCGGGCAGGGTGACCGCGTATTCCGGCATGAAGGCAAACCCGATGCGGGCCAGCACCATGGCCTGCACCCAGTCCTCGCGCTCGGAGCGGAACCGGGCGTAGAGTTCGACCTCCCGGCTCTCACAGGCCTCCATCACCATTTCGCGCAGCTCGCAGGCGAGGCGATCGACATAAGGCTCGCCGGACAGGTCGGCCAGCTTCACCGCGTTCAACCGCCCGAGCCGGTGTCCCGGCGGGAAGATGACGATATAGCGCTCGCGGTAGAGGTCGTGGACATGGAAGTTGTCGCCCAGGCCCTCGAGCGGATTCAGCACCGCAAGATCGATTTCCCCTTCCTCCAGTTTCTGCTTCAGCTCGGAAATCGGCGCCTCGATGACCGAGACCTCGACGCCTTCGTGATCCTTCTGGAACCGGGCCAGGAAGCGCGACAGGCGCACATGGCCGACGGTCGACATCACCCCCAGCCGCAGCGGCACCTTGTCGAGCAGGCGGTAGTTCTCGGCCAGGGTCTGGGTGATCTCGGCTTCGCTCAGGATCTGACGCAGATGGGGCAGGATCGACTGGCCGAAGCCGCTGATCCGGAGCCGCTTGCCCTCGCGGTGAAACAGCGGCGCGCCGAGTTCGTTCTCCAGCGCCTTGATCGCCTTGGTCAGCGCCGGTTGCGAGACATTGCACTCCGCCGCCGCCCGGGTGAAGTTCAGCGCCCGCGAGGCGGCGAGCATGTATCTGATCTGGAACATCTCCATCGTTCGCGCCCCCCCGGGCCGGTAACTTCTCGGGCCACTATAACCGATTTGACGATAACCCGGAGGAATGGATCGATAACAACTCGGTCGTTCCCTGTGCCACGCGCCGGTGCCAACCTTGCCGGACAGCAACACCAGAGGAGGATCGGAGATGACAGTCTACATGGTCGAGCGCGATCTCAAGGGGATCGCAATGGAGGATTTGGCCGGCGCGCAGCAGGCGGCGATCGCCAAGGCGGCGGAGATGCGGGGCGGCGGCACCGATATCCGCTATATCCGCTCCACCTTCGCACCCGGTGACGGCCGCTGCATGTGTTTGTTCGAGGCGGGCTCCGAGGCCGACGTCAAGCGCCTCAACGACGATGCCGGCCTGCCCTACACCCAGGTGGTCGAGGCGCTCGATCTGACGCCCTGACGCCCATCTGGGGCCGAACATCGATGCTGGCGTTCCCTCTCCCCCGGGAAGGGCTTCACAGGTGACCGTGGCCGCAGATGCGGCCACGTAAGCCCCGGAGAAGGGACAGGGTGGGGGTCTGCGGTGCCCGTCATTGTCCCCGTCATTGTCCCCGTCATTGTCCCCGCCATCGTCACCGCCATCGTCACCGCACCCCGGCGCCGGGCGCCCGCGCCTCGACCAGCGTCTTCAGCATCCGCACTGCAAGCGCCGGGCCGGTGATCGCCGGGCGGCCGGCCCGGCTCTCCACCAGCGCCGCCGCCCGGGCCATCGAATACTGGCCCAGCACCAGTATCGGCTCGTCGGCGCGCGCCGCCGCCTCGGCGATCAGCGCGTCGTGGCGCGCGGCATCTCCCCCGTGCAGCGCCTCCAGCGCGCCCGCGACCAGCTCGAAGGCGACCGGCAGCGCCGGATCGTCGCGGAACTCGGCCACCAGCCGGCCCACCACCCGGAGCGTGGGCGCGAACGTGCACAGCACCCGCACCGGCTCGCCCAGGCTCAGCGCCTGCTCGATCGCCGCCTCGTCCGGGCGCAGCACCGGCACCTCCAGCGCGCGGCCCGCCGCCTTGATCGCGTCCGAGAAGGCCGAGCAGGTGAACAGCAGCCCCTCGGCCCCGTTGGCCACATGGTATTCGGCCAGCGCCAGGATGCGCAGGGTGAACGAGGGTCCGTCGTAATCGGTATTGGCCGCGTCGAGCTGGAGCGATTCGTCCACCAGGTTCACCGGCTTCGCCTCGGGCCAGAGCTCGCGGAACGCCGCCAGCGCCGGCTCGATGGCGAGCCGGGTGGCGTGGATCAGGCCGATTCTGGGGCCGCGCTCCATCGCATCGTCCCGGTTGGCGCCGCCGCAAGAGGCACCCCTCTCCCTCTGGGAGAGGGGATGGGGGAGAGGGCGCACGCGCCACGGCCGGGGCGCGCCGATTACTGCGTGCGCAGTTTCGGGTCCAGCGCGTCGCGGATCGCGTCGCCGAACAGGTTGAAGCCGAACACCCCGAGCGAGATCGCCACGCCGGGCCAGATCGCGATCCAGGGCTCGGTGCGGATGAACTCCTGGGCGTTCCGGAGCATCAGCCCCCAGGCCGGCACCGGGTCCTGCACCCCGAGTCCGAGGAACGACAGCGACGCCTCGAGCAGGATCGCCTGGCCGACAAAAGCGGTGATCATGATCAGGTAGGGCGCCATCACGTTCGGCACCATGTGGCGCAGGATGATGCGGGCGTCGGAGAAGCCGTTGGCGCGGGCCGCGTCGATATAGGGGATCTCGCGGATCGCCAGCGCGCTGGCCCGCACCACCCGGGCGCAGCGCGGGATGAACGGGATGGTGATGGCGATGATGACGAAGTAGACCGAGGTGTCCGGCGGCAGGTGCAGCGAGCGCGACATCGACACGATCGCCAGCGCCATGATGATCAGCGGGAAGGCCATGAACACATCCATGACGCGCTGGAACAGCAGGTCGATCAGGCCGCCGTAATAGGCGCTGCCGACACCCAGCACCAGCCCCACCGTCGAGCCGACGATGGCGCAGGTGAAGCCGACGAACAGCGCCGTGCGCGAGCCGTAGATGACCCGGGTCAGGATGTCCCGCCCCCACTCGTCGGTGCCCATCGGGAACTGCATGCCCGGCGCCACGAACTGGTTCTGGTAGAAGTTCTCGGTCGGGTCGAAACCGGTGATATAGGGCGCGAAGACCGCCATCAGGATGTAGAGGATCACCACCACGCCGCCCGCCGTTCCCAGCGGTTGCTTGCGCACGAAGCCGGTGAACTGCTTGAACAGGCTGATGCGGTCGCGGAGTTCTTCGAGTTGATCGGTTGTCATCTCGGTCATGGCGCCGGCCCTCAACTGTAACGGATGCGCGGGTCGAGCCACGCATAGAGGATATCGACAAAGAAGTTGGTGATGACGAAGACCAGCACGATCACCATGACGATGCCCTGGGTCATCGTATAGTCGACCGAGGTCACCGACTGGACCAGCAGGTTGCCCAGCCCGTTCAGGTTGAAGACCTGCTCGGTGACCACCAGCCCACCCATCAGGAAGGCGAACTCGATGCCGATCACGGTGACCACCGGCAACAGCGCGTTCTTCAGCGCGTGGCGGTTGATGATGATCTTCTCGACCAGGCCCTTGGCCCGCGCGGTGCGCACATAGTCCTCGCGCAGCACCTCGAGCAGGCTGGAGCGGGTCATCCGGGTGGCCACCGCCGAGTAGCGGTACCCGGTCGCCACCGCGGGCCAGATCAGCATCGACAGATTATAGACCGGATCCTCCCAGATCGGCACGTAGTCCAGCGGTGGCGTCCATCGGGTTCCGGTCATCGCCTCGGAGATGCTCAACAGCGCCAGCAGGATCAGGATGCCGAGCCAGAACGACGGGATCGCGATGCCGGCGATCGCGACCGTGCGCACGATATAGTCGATCCAGGTATTCTGGTAGACCGCCGACAGGGTGCCCAGCGGTATCGAAATCATGATCGCGACGATCGTCGCCATGATCGCGACCTGCAGGCTCAGCTCGAAACGCAGGCCCATCTCGTAGGTGATGGCGCGCCCGGTGATCATCGAGGTGCCGAAATCGAGGGTGGCGATGCCCCAGACGAAATCGGCGAACTGGACCGCCAGCGGGTCGTCGAGCCCGAGTTGCTCGCGGCAGAGCGTGATCTGCGCCTCGTCGACATAGGCGCCCTCGCCGCCGAGTTTCAACTCGCAGACATCGCCCGGCATCGCCCGGAGCAGGAAAAAGATCACGAAAGCCGCACCGATCACGGTCGGGATCATCAGCAGCAGGCGCTTGAAGACGTATTGCCACATCTGGTCAGCTCGTTCCTCGGTGTCGGGAGGCACCACCCGCCACCCTGGTTGAAGAGGGGGCGGGTGGGGCAGGGGGCGGCCCTTGCTCGGGCCGCCCGGGTTTTCAGGCCGTTACTTGTCGAGCCAGATCTGGTCGAGCTGCTGGGCCAGATAGTGGCTCGGCGCGATCTTCCAGCCCTTCACGTAGGAGCGGTACGGGTTGATCTTGTACCACCACAGCGTGACCGCCTGGGTCGCCTTCTCGTCCAGCACCATGCGCTCGTACTCGCGCATGATGACACGCTGTTCCTCGAAGGTGCCGGCGTGCAGCAGGCGGTCGTAGACCTCCTCGATTTCGGCGTCCTCGAAATTGGCGTAGTTGTTGCCGGCCGAGGGCAGGTACTTCGAGACGTCGGCGATCGGGTTGATCACCGACTGGCAGTTGAAGTCGATCGAGACGTCGAAGTCGCCGGACTTGCGCAGGATGTCGTAGAACACCGGCGACGGGTTGACCTGCTGATCGACGGTCAGGCCGATCTGCTTCCACTGGTCCACCAGCCAGGTGCCGACGACCCGGTAGGGCTGATCGACGGCGCGGTTGTTGAGGGTGAAGCTCAGACCTTCCTGCCCGGCTTCCTTCAGCAGGCGCCGCGCCTCGGCGCGGCTGGCCTCCAGGTCGCGGCTAAAGCCGGCGATCTGCACCAACTCTTCCTCGGTCGCCGCCAGCGGATGGTTGGGGAACACGATGCCGCCGACCGTCTTGACGATGGCGATCTGGGACAGGTACTGCGAGCCGCCCCAGCGGTCGACCGCCAGGGTCAGCGCCTTGCGCACCCTTGGGTCGTCGAACGGCGGGCGGCTGTGGTTCGGGGTTACCATCAGCACGCAGTTCCAGTCGCTCTCCTGGACGGTGATCTTGTCGCCCAGTGCGTTTACCAGGTCATCACGCTGCTTCGGCGGGAAACCGCGGAACTCGATCGACGCGCGGTCGCCCTCGATCGCCTGAACCCGGGCCGACATCTTCGGCGCCGAGATCGCCTTGAAGCCGTCCAGATAGGGCCGGCCCTCGTGGTGATAGTTCTCGTTCTTCACCCCCGTGACGAAAGCGCCCGGCTGGTGCTCGACGAACACGAACGGCCCGGTGCCGTTGATGTTCATCTTGTGCCAAGTGTAGCCGTGCTCGTCGAGATCCTTCTTCGAGTAGATGAAGGCATAGGGATCCGCCATCGCCGGCAGGAACGAGCCCGACGGGAACGACAGCTTGAAGACCACGGTGAAGTCGTCGGGTGCGGTCACCGACTCGACCATCTTGTAGAACGCCTTGCGGGCCGACGCGATGCCCTCCGGCGGGAAGATGATCTTGTTCCAGGACGCCACGATGTCGGCCGCGGTCAGCGGCGTGCCGTCGTGGAACTTGACGCCCTGGCGGATCTTGAAGGTGAAGAGGGTGCCGCCCTCCGCGCCCGCCGGCACATCGCCTTCGCACAGGTCGCACTGGAAGTCGGTCGGATCGCCCGGATTGGCCGGGTTGACCCGCATCAGCAGGCTGTAGAACGGCGCGATCGGATGGATCATGCCGAAGGTGGTCTCGACATGGCCGTCATAGGACGGGATCTTCGAGCCGACGACGAAATTCAGCGTGCCGCCGTATTTCGGCGTCTCCGCCACCGCACTGAACGAGAAGGCGGCCGCGGCCACCGCACCCAGCGCAAGTTTCCACAATTTGGTTTGCATCAGTACCTCCCTGGTTTGCTCACCGTAGATTTCAGAGACCTTTCCGTGGCCTCCGCACACTTTCCCCCGTCATTGCTTGGGGCCCCCTCTTGTCCCGGGGGTTTGGTTTACTGTCTCACACCTCCGTACAGGCCACCCAGTGGCCTGGCTTGATCTCGCGAAACTCTGGCATATTGACCTTGCACCCATCAACCGCCTTGGGGCAACGTGGATGGAACACGCAGCCCGAGGGCGGATTGATCGGGCTCGGGATCTCGCCCTTGATGACCTGGTGCGCCCGCGCCCGCTCGACGATCGGGTCGGGAATCGGCACCGCCTCGAGCAGCCCCTGGGTGTAGGGATGCAGCGGGTTGGCGAACAACTCCTCGGTCCCGGCCAGCTCGATGATATGGCCCAGATACATCACCGCCACCCGGTGGCACAGGTGATGCACCACGCTCAGGTCGTGGCTGATGAACAGGTAGGTCAGCTCGAACTCGTCGCGCAGATCCTCCAGCAGGTTGATCACCTGGGCCTGGATCGAGACGTCGAGCGCCGAGACCGCCTCGTCGCAGATGATGAATTCCGGGTTCACCGCCAGGGCCCGGGCGATGCCGACCCGCTGGCGCTGCCCGCCCGACATCTCGTGCGGATAACGGTCGGCGAACTTCGGGTTCAGGCCGCACAGTTCCAGCAATTCGCGCACCCGCGCGTCGCGCTCGCCGCGGTCGGTGATGATGCCGTGCACCATCATCGGCTCGGCGATGATCTGGCCGATCTTCATGCGCGGGTTCAGCGACGAGTAGGGGTCCTGGAAGATCACCTGGATGCGCTGGCGCAGGGGGCGCATCTCGGCCTTGGACAGGGTGTTCAACTCCTGCCCGTCGAACCAGATCTCGCCCCCCGTCGCGGTCTCCAGTTGCAGGATGCAGCGCCCGGTGGTGGTCTTGCCGCAACCGGATTCGCCGACCAGCCCCAGGGTCTCGCCCTTGCGGATATCGAAGCTGATGCCATCGACCGCCTTGACATGGGCGACGACGCGCGAGATCAGCGTACCCTCGGTGACCGGGAAATACATCTTCAGGTTCCGCACCCTGACCAGGGCGTCGGTGCCCTCGACCCTGGGAGGCGGCGGCGTCGTCATCGTTGCGGCGGCTTCGTTCATCCGACCGCCTCCACCAGGCCCACCTTGGCCTTTTCCCAGCAGGCCGAGATATGGCCCGGCTCGACCTCTTCCAGCGCCGGCGCGGCGCGGGCGCATTGCTCGGTGGCAAAATCGCAGCGCGGCCGGAAGGCGCAGCCCTCGTCGAGCTTGGTCAGGTCGGGCGGCTGCCCGCTCACCGGGCGCAGCTTCTGGCCCCTGGCCTGGTCCATCCGCGGCACCGAGCGCAGCAGCGCCAGGGTGTAGGGGTGCTTGGGGTTGTGATAGATCTGCACCGCGTCGCCGCTCTCGATGATCCGGCCGGCATACATCACGTTGACCCGGTCGGCATAGCGCGCCACCACGCCCAGATTGTGGGTGATGATGATCAGCGCCACCCCGAGCTTGCGGGTCAGCTCCTTCATCAGCTCGAGGATCTGCGCCTGGATGGTCACGTCGAGCGCCGTGGTCGGCTCGTCGGCGATGATCAGCTTGGGCCCGCAGGCCAGCGCCATGGCGATCATCACCCGCTGGCGCATGCCGCCCGAGAGGTGGTGCGGATATTGCTTCAGGCGCCGTTCCGGGTCCGAGATGCCGACCAGGTTGAGCATCTCCAGCGCCTTCTGCCGGGCCGCCGCCTTGCTGACGTCGAGATGTTCCTCCAGCGTCTCGGTGATCTGGCGCTCGATCGTCAGCACCGGGTTCAGCGAGGTCATCGGCTCCTGGAAGATCATGCCGATGTCGCGCCCGCGCACCTCGCGCATCTCGGCCTCGCTCAGGGCCAGCAGGTCCTTGCCGTCGAACATGATCGAGCCGGCGACGATGCGCCCCGGCGGGTCCGGGATCAGCCGCAGGATCGACATCGCGCTGACCGACTTGCCGCAGCCGGATTCACCGACCACCGCGACGGTCTCGCCGGGCGCCACGTCATAGGTGATGCCGTCGACCGCGCGCACCACCCCGGCCGAGGTGAAGAACTGGGTCTTGAGGTCCCTGATTTCGAGTAGTTTCGTCACCGCTTCCCGGTCAGCACCATGTGCCGAGTTCCCCCATCGTGCGTTGCCTCCCAACCCGCGTCCGGTCTTGGTCGCGCTCGCGCGCGCCGGCTCGTATGGCTTGCGCCATGCGGGCGCTCGCCGGAGGTTTGACCATAACGCCCGGCAGTGCAAGCGGATTCGCCCGGTGGTATGCCAGTAACCGCGAAACATCGCCGCGCGATGCCGCGCGATCCGGCCGGCTGCGCCGTCTTCCCGGCAGGTGGAAAATATTCACCCCGGCGGACCCGGAGACACCCCGGCCAGGGGGGGTTGATTCTTTGCGCCGCCGCCGCGATGGCAACCCGGCGCCGCTTGGCCCTCCTCCCCCCTCGCGGGGGAGGTTGGGAGGGGGGACGGCGCAACGCGCCGTTCCGGAGAAGGGCAGGGCTGCGCGCATCGCGAGGTCCGGCGCATCCCCGCCGCCCAAACCACATTGCGCCGGCAGGGCAAAACTGAGACCATCGCCCGGAGCAGGGGCGCCGCAAAGCAGAGGACCAGCACCGATGTCGATCCTCGCCGATCTCTGGCCCGAGCCCTGGCCGGCCCTCGTCACGCTCGGCGTCGTCGCCGCCATGTTCGCCGCCTTCGTGCGCGAGATCCATCCGCCCGAGGTCGTCGCCATCTGCGGCGCCGCGCTGCTGATGGCGATCGGCATCCTGCCGGTCGGGGACCTGCTGGCGGTGTTCGCCAATCCCGCCCCGATCACCATCGGGGCGATGTTCATCCTCTCGGGGGCGCTGATCCGCACCGGCGCGCTCGACGCCTTCACCCGGACGTTGTCGGCCGGGGTCGAGCAGCGGCCGCGCCGGGCGATGGCGGGGCTCGCCGGCTTCACCGCCGTGGCCTCGGCGTTCATGAACAACACCCCGGTGATGGTGATGATGATGCCGGTGGCGCTGCGGCTCGGCAAGCTGCTGCACGTGCCGGCCTCGAAGCTGCTGATCCCGCTCTCCTACACCGCCATCCTCGGCGGCATGTGCACCCTGATCGGCACCTCGACCAACCTGCTGGTCGATGGCGTCGCCCGGGTCCACGGGCTGGAGCCGTTCTCGCTGTTCGAGATCACCCCGGTGGCGCTGGTCATCGTCGCCGTGGCGATGACCTTCATCGCGCTGCTGGCGGCGCGGGTGCTGCCGGTGCGCAAGGCGATGGCCGATTTCCTCACCGGGCGCAAGAAGCTCAAGTTCTTCACCGAGGTGGTGATCCCGGACGGCTCGGCGATGATCGGGCGGCCGGTGCTCGAGGTCGAGCACTTCACCCGCGACGGCATGACCGTGATCGACGTGATCCGGGGCGATCTGTCGCTGCGCCGCGAGATGGCCGAGGCGGTGCTGGCCGCCGGCGACCACGTGGTGATCCGCACCGCCGTCGGCGAGTTGCTGTCGCTGCGCGAGAACAAGGCGCTGTCGATGACCGGCCAGATCGACGCCGTGGGCCAGAAGACCACCGTCACCGTCGAGGCGCTGATCACCCCGGGCTGCCGCATGATCGGGCGCCTGCTCGGCGATCTCCGGCTGCGGCGGCGCTACGGCGTCTACCCGCTGGCCGTGCACCGCCGCGCCGAGCGGGTTGGCGCCGTGCTCGACGAGGTCCGCATCCAGGTCGGCGACACCCTGCTGCTGGAGGGCGACCCCGACGACATCCACCGCCTCGCCGAGGAGCAGGGCCTGGCCGAGCTGACCCAGCCCAGCGAGCGCCCCTACCGGCGCCAGCGCGCCCCGATCGTGCTCGGCATCCTCGGTTTCGTGGTGCTCGGCAGCGCTTTCGGGCTGATGCCGATCGCCGGGCTGGCGGTGATCGGCGTGGCGCTGGTGCTGGCGACCCGCTGCATCGACGCCGAGGAAGCCTTCCAGATGGTCGAGATCCGGCTCCTCACGCTGATCTTCGCCATGCTCGCGGTCGGCCGGGCGCTCGAGCGCACCGGGGCGGTCGAACTGATCGTCGACGCAGCCTCGCCCTGGCTGATGGGCCTGCCGCCGCAACTGGTGCTGTGGCTGGTGATCCTGATGGCCTCGTGCCTGACCGAACTGGTCTCGAACAGCGCCGTGGCGGTGGTGGTGACGCCGGTGGCGATCTCGCTGGCCCAGGCGCTCGGCATCGACCCGCGCCCCTTCGTGGTGGCGGTGATGATCGCCGCCTCGGCCAGCTTCGCCACCCCGATCGGCTACCAGACCAACACCCTGGTCTACGCCCCGGGCGGCTACCGCTTCACCGACTACATGCGCCTCGGCATCCCCCTGAACCTCGGCGTCGGCGTGCTCGCGGCGCTGCTGATCCCGCTGTTCTGGAGCTTCTGAGCGATTTCGAGCAAAGTGATTTCACTTTGCGACTCGGAAATCGCGGCAATCCAATGCTCCGAGCGATTTCGAGCCGAATGACTTCATTCGGCGACTCGGAAATCGCGGCAATCCAATGCTCCGAGCGGGCCGCTCGCGTATCGCGACCGCTCAAATTCCCGGCACCGGCGCCGGAGAACCCCTCACCGCAACGTTGAGCCCCCGTGATCCCGCCCCGTGCTATGGTGACACGGTAAATGGCGGACACCTTCGAGGGAGGAAACCATGCGCCAGCGCTGCAAACGCTACTACAAGGTCCTTTCGCTGCTGCTCGGCCTCTGGGGGCTGTCGCTGGTGACCGGCGCCATGCTGTTCGGCATGGGCGCGGCCATGCCCTGCGTCGTCTGAGGCAACTGCGCCGCGGGCGGACAATCATGTCCGCCCTACCGCGGGTCCCTTCGAGCGACCCCGCCGCGCGCCCGGCAACCTGTCCGTGCATGTTGGGTAAATTTTTCGCGATCGAGCGCGGATTTAACTATAAATATACGATTGATCCGATGCGGGGTCTTTCCTTGGCGGGGAAATCACTGATATAAATCCTGCGATGCGTGTGCATTTATTCCGTGAATACGGAGTAGCTTTCGTCGCTTTTTGTTATCCGGCCGGCTTCACGGCTCCGACACCGTGACCGCCGGCGGCGGCGGGGATCGCGCGATGAAGGCGAACGCTCCGTCCCGGGGCGGTCGCGCAAAGCCGGCGGCAGGCGTATCGGTGGCCGCGAAGTTCTCGCCAATCTACCGGGGTTCAGCCGACCATGGACACGCTCGTCTACAGCTTTGCGATCGTCATGCTGGGGCTGTCCGCGGTCTGGGTGTTCGCGATCAACACCTCGATCGAGGCGCTGCGCGTGGCCGATCCGGCGCTCTACCGGGCGGCGGTGTGCGATCTTGCCGGGCGGCGGCGGTCTTCCGGCGCGCCGGAGCCGGATCGGCCGCGCTCCTGGACCCGCCTCTGGCCGATGCAGCGCTGGATGCGGCGCCAATGGCGTCACCAGGATGTGCACAAACACCGGACCGTGCGCCGCTGGATGTATGTCCACCACGGCGCCTTCAGCGCGCTGATCGCCGTCTTCGGCTTCGGCGTCGCCCTGCTCGTGCTGAACTGAACGCGGCGCCGCGCCCGGCCGGCCCTCCGCCGGCTTGAAAGACGCAGCCCCGCTCCCCTATAAGTCCGCCGAGCCCGCGCGTCGAACCCAAGCCCGGAGAGACTGCCATGGCCGGCCACTCCAAATGGGCCAATATCCAGCATCGCAAGGGGCGCCAGGACGCCGCCCGCTCGAAGCTGTTCTCGAAGCTGGCGAAGGAAATCACCATCGCCGCCAAGATCGGCGAGCCCGACCCGGACAAGAACCCGCGCCTGCGCCTCGCGGTCAAGGAGGCGCGCTCGAACTCGATGCCCAAGGACGTGATCGACCGGGCGATCAAGAAATCCCAGATGGGGGATGCCGAGAACTACGAGGAGATCCGCTACGAGGGCTACGGCCCGGCCGGGGTCGCCCTGATCGTCGAGGCGCTGACCGACAACCGCAACCGCACCGCCTCCAACGTGCGCTCGCTGTTCGCCAAGTTCGGCGGCAACATGGCCGAGACCGGGGCGGTCTCGTTCATGTTCGACCGCAAGGGCCAGGTGGTCTACCCGCCGGAGGCGGCCGACGCCGACGCGGTGTTCGAGGCCGCCATCGAGGCCGGCGCCGAGGACGTGGAATCGGGCGACGACGGCCACGTCATCTGGTGCGCGGCGAGCGAGCTGAACGAGGTCTCGACCGCGCTCGAGGCGGCGCTGGGCGAGGCCGAGACCACCAGGCTGGTGTGGCAGCCCCAGATCCTGACCGAGATCGACGAGCACTCCGGCGCGACGCTGATGAAACTGCTCGCCGCGCTCGACGACGACGACGACGTGCAGACGGTGACGGCCAATTTCGAGATGTCCGACGAGGTGATGGAGCTGCTGTCGGCGTGAGGGCGCCCCCGCGCCGCTATGCGCCCCTCTCCCCCCTCGTGGGGGAGAGATGGAGAGGGGGGGCCGCCGAAGGCGGACCTGAACACCGCCCCGACCCCAGCGCATGACGTTGTTCCAATAGCCCGGATTTCCCTCTAAGCTCATCCCATTCGCGTATGGGGCGGGCATGCAGGAAACCATCGAGAAAGCATTGTCGGGCGATCTTGGAACGCTTGCAAACATTGCGACGATCGGCGGCTTTCTCATTGTTGTCGTTGGCATTGTCTGGGGCATCATCTGGGCATGCCTGAAATTCGGGCGCCGCAAGGTCACCGGCGCCGTGAAAGGGAAGCCTTCCTGGCCCCTGATCTGCCCCGACGGCATCAACCCCGAGCGCATCGTGCA
>JACZTQ010000359.1 GCA_022573605.1 Pseudomonadota bacterium
GGGTCAGGGTGCGGTCGGCGGCCTCGGCCTCGGGCAGACCGTATTCCAGCCCGGCGCCGCCGGCCTGGCCCGGCCCGGTCAGGGGAAGCTGCGCCACCACCTCGAACCCGGCGGCGCGGGCGGCGGACGCGGTCTCCCGGTCACCGCCAGCCCCGGCGATGACACCGACGGTCAGCGGCAGGTCGGTCGAGAACAGCAGCGGGTGCAGCCGCGGATCGGACGCGGTGTCGTCGAGCACCACCGCCACCAGCGGCGTCCCCGGTTCGGCCTCGAAGGGGACGGCATTGACGGTGAACGCCGGGCCGGGCAGCTCGATCGGGTCGAAGGCGCCAGGTTGTGCCGCTTGTGACGCGGGCGCGTCGGACCCGGCGGACCCGGCGGGCGCGGTATAGGCCGGCGTGGTCGCGACCTCGATGCCGGACACCAGTTCCGGCCCGGTTTCCGCCGCCGTTTCAGATCCTGCCGGCTCCGGCGCGGGCGGCTTCGGCGGCTCCAGCAGATAGAGCGACAGCACCGCCACGGCGCCGATGCTGACCACCAGCGCAACCACCACGCCTCTGACAAATCGCCAGAACCCGCCCGGGCGTTCGTCTTCGTGGTCAATTCTCTTGCGCACCGTGGCAGCCCACCCCGAGACGTTGTCAACCCTGCGCGCGGTCCCCCGCTTGACGCGCACTCGCCAGTCGCGGCATCTATACCCGCAACCGCCTTGCGGCGCCACCGCCGAGGCCGCTGCCGGAACAGAAAGCGCCCCGCCATGCTGCTCCTGATCGACAACTACGACAGTTTCACCTACAACCTGGTCCATTATCTGGGCGAACTCGGGGCGGAATCACGGGTTGTGCGCAACGACCGGATCACCGCGCCCGAGGCCTTCGCCATGAAGCCCGACGCCATCGTCTTGTCGCCGGGGCCGCGCGACCCGGATGCCGCCGGCATCTGCCTGGAGCTGGTCGCGACCGCACCGCCGGAGCTGCCGATCCTCGGCGTCTGCCTCGGCCACCAGGCCATCGGCCAGGCCTGCGGCGGCAAGGTGGTGCGCTGCCACGAGATCCTGCACGGCAAGGTGTCGGCCATCAGCCATAGCGGCAGCGGCCTGTTCAAGGGCCTGCCCCAGGGCTTCTCGGTCACCCGCTACCACTCGCTGGTGATCGACCCCGACAGCCTGCCCGATTGCCTCGAGGTGACGGCGCGCTCGCAATCGGGCGTGATCATGGGGCTGGCGCACCGGACCCGGCCGGTCCACGGGGTGCAGTTCCACCCCGAGTCGATCGCCAGCGAGCACGGCCACGCGCTGTTGAAGAATTTCCTCGAACTGGCCCAGCAAGAACCGGGGCATGAAAAGGAGGGGGCGGCATGAGCGACGCCCTGAAACCCCTGATCGGCAAGGCCGCCGACGGCCCCCTGAGCCGCGCCGAGACCGAGCAAGCGTTCGCCATCATCATGTCGGGCGAGGCCACCATGGCGCAGATCGGCGGCTTGCTGCTGGCGCTGCGCACGCGGGGCGAGACGGTCGACGAGATCGCCGGGGCGGCCGCCGCCATGCGCGCCAAGGCGGCGGCGGTGAAGGCGCCCGAGGGCGCCATGGACATCGTCGGCACCGGCGGCGACGGCAAGGGCACCTTCAACATCTCCACCGCCGCCGCTTTCGTGGTGGCGGGCGCGGGGGTGCCGGTGGCCAAGCACGGCAACCGGGCGGTGACCTCGCGCTCCGGCGCGGCCGACGCCCTGACCCAGCTTGGCGTCAACGTCATGGTCGAGCCGCAGGTCGCCCAGCGGGCGCTCGATAGCTGCGGCATCTGCTTCATGATGGCGCCGATGCACCACACCGCGATGAAACACGTGATGCCGGCGCGGCTCGAGTTGGGCACCCGCACGGTGTTCAACATCCTCGGCCCGCTGGCCAACCCGGCGGGGGTGAAATACCAGCTCACCGGCGCCATGTCGCTCGACCTGCTGCGCCCGATGGCCGAGACCCTGCGGGCGCTGGGGACGACGGCCGCCTGGCTGGTGCACGGCGACGACGGCACCGACGAGGTCTCGATCTGCGGCCCGACCACGGTGGTGGCGCTCAAAGACGGCGCGATCAGCGAGCTGCGGGTGCGCCCGGAGGACGCCGGGCTGCCCACGCATCCCTTCGAGGACATCCTCGGCGGCACGCCGGAGCAGAACGCGGCCAAGCTCCGCGCCCTGCTCGACGGCGCGCCGGGCGCCTACCGCGACGCGGTGGTGCTCAACGCCGCCGCCGCGCTGGTCGTGGTGGGCCGGGCGCCGGAGCTGAAATTCGGCGCCGAGATGGCCCGCGAGAGCATCGACAGCGGCGCGGCGAAGGCGAAACTCGAGGCCCTGGCGGCGGCGACCAGCGGGTGACCTCCGCACCGTGTCCCAGGCACACGCCGCCGCTTTGCGCCCCTCTCCCCCCTCGTGGGGGAGAGCTGGAGAGGGGGGGACGGCGCAGCCGTTCCCGCGCGGCGGCACCCAGCCAACGGCGGAACAAGTTCCGCCCTACGGCGCGCTCCTCGCGCTCAAACCGGGACCCCGCCCCATCCCCGGCCTCCGCGATGCGGTTGAAGCCGGCAAACTTGCGGGCGGACAGCGCATCCGTTAACGATCGGGCATCGAACGTCCGGCCCGCCCATGTCGGGCCCATAGCGGGCCCATGTCGGGCCCATGTCGGGCCCATAGCGGGCCCATGGCGGGCCCAAATCAGGCCGCTGGAATCCCGGCCCAAGGCAGGTTAACAAGCCTCCATGACCAACGTTCTCGACAGCATCAAGGCCTACAAGCTGGAGGAGGTGGCCGCCCGC
>JACZTQ010000360.1 GCA_022573605.1 Pseudomonadota bacterium
GCCCTTGCCGGTGAAGGCGAGCGAGCCGTGCAGGCGGCAGTCCAGCCGCGCCACCGGCCCCGCGCCGGGGACCTTGCCCGCGCCGTCGGCCAGATCGGCGAGGAAACGCCCGGCCGCCACCATCGGCCCCATGGTGTGCGAGCTCGACGGCCCGATGCCGATCTTGAAGATCTCGAATATGCTGAGGAACATGGCCCGGCGACTCCGTTTGCGGTTTGCGCGTCAATATATCAGACCGGAGCCGCCGGATCGCCTGATCTCGACGCTTGTCCCGGCTGGCGCGACGCGCCCGCGTCGCTATAAGGGGGGCGATGCCCTCGCCACCCCGTCTGCAATACCCTCTGGGAGCCTGCCATGACCGACGATCTCCCAGCCGCCGAACGGGGCAAGCGCGCCGCCGCCGCGCGGGCGCTGGAGTTTGTCGAGGACGGCATGAAGCTGGGCCTCGGCACCGGCTCGACGGCGGCCTGGTTCGTCGATCTGCTGGGCCAGCGGATGCGCGCCGAGGGGCTGCGCGTCACCGGCGTCCCCAGCTCCAGCCGGACCCGGGCGCGGGCCGAGGGGCTGGGCATCCCCCTGGCCACGCTCGACGAGGCCGGCTGGCTCGACCTGACGATCGACGGGGCGGACGAATTCGATGCCGATCTCAACCTGATCAAGGGCGGCGGCGGGGCGCTGTTGCGGGAGAAGATCGTCGCCACCGCCTGCGACCGGATGGTGGTGATCACCGACCCCTCCAAGGAAGTCGCCAGGCTCGGCGCGTATCCGCTGCCGGTCGAGGTGGTGCGCTTCGGTGCGAGCGCGACCATGCGCCTGATCGCGGCGTTGCTGGAGCACCACGACGTCGATGGGCGCGACGTGACCCGGCGTCCGGGCGGGGACGGCCCTTACATCTCCGACGAAGGGAACACCATCGTCGATCTCGCGCTGGGCCGCATCGGCGATCCGGCACGGCTGAACGCCGCGCTGAACGCGATTCCCGGCGTGGTCGAGACCGGGCTGTTCTGTGGCATCGCGGCGGCGGTGGTGGTGGGCGAGCCGGACGGGACGGCGCGGGTCATCGGGCAGATATAACAAGGGAATAGCCAATGACCGACTTCGATTTCGACCTGTTCGTCATCGGCGGCGGCTCCGGCGGGGTGCGCGCGGCGCGCATGTCGGCCAACTACGGCGCGAAGGTCGGGTTGGCCGAGGAGTTCCGCTACGGCGGCACCTGCGTCATCCGGGGCTGCGTGCCGAAAAAGCTGCTGGTCTACGCCGCGTCGTTCTCGCAGGCCTTCGCCGATGCCGCGGGCTTCGGCTGGGAGGTCGGCGAGACCCGCTTCGACTGGTCCAAGCTGCGCGCCGCCAAGGAGGCCGAGATCACCCGGCTGGAGGGGGTCTACCTGGGCAATCTGGAGAGCGCCGGCGTCACCGCCTTCCACCAGCACGCCGTCGTCGCCAGCCCGCATTCGGTGCGCCTCGCCGATGGCCGGGAACTCTCCGCCAAGCACATCCTCGTCGCCACCGGGGGGGTGCCCTTCGTGCCCGATATTCCGGGCCGCGATCTGGCCATCACCTCGAACGAGGTGTTCGATATCGAGCGACTGCCGGAACGGGTGGTGATCGTCGGCGGCGGCTATATCGCAACCGAGTTCGCCGGCATCTTCAACGGGCTCGGCAGCCAGGTCACCCAGGTCTACCGCCGCGACACCATCCTGCGCGGCTTCGACGACGATGTGCGCAGCCATGTTCAGCAAGCCATGCGCGGGCGCGGCATCGATATCCTGCTGAACCAGGACGTCGCCGGTATCGAGGGCGGCGCCGGCGACCTGGAGGTGCATCTCAAGTCCGGCGAGCGCCGCGCGGCCGGGCTGGTGCTCTACGCCACCGGACGCAACCCGAACACCGCCGGACTGGGGCTGGCGGAGATCGGGGTCAAGCTCGGCCCGAACGGCGCGGTGGCGGTGGACGCCTGGTCGCAGACCTCGGTGCCGTCGATCTTTGCCGTCGGCGACGTCACCGACCGGCTGGCGCTGACCCCGGTGGCGATCCGCGAGGGCGCCGCCTTCGCCGACACGGTGTTCGGGGCCAACCCGACCAAGGCCGATCATGCGCTGGTCGCCAGCGCCGTGTTCAGCCAGCCCGAGATCGGCACCGTGGGGATGACCGAGGCCGAGGCCCGCGCGAGTGGCCCGATCGAGGTCTACCGCGCCGTCTTCCGGCCGATGGCCAACATCCTCGCCGGGCGCGACGAGCAGATGATGATGAAAATCCTGGTGGCGGGCGACGGCCGCCCCGACAGCCGCCGTGTTCTTGGCGTCCACATCGTCGGCCCGGGGGCGGGCGAGATGATCCAGCTCGCCGCCATCGCGGTGAAGATGGGCGCCACCAAGGAGGACTTCGACCGCACCGTCGCGGTGCATCCGACGGCGGCCGAGGAACTGGTCACCATGCGCGCGCCGGTATCGTCCCGAGGGGGGTTGAAGCGGCGGCCCGAAAACCCACGTGATCAGGGCTGGCCTCGGAACCCCGAAGGCTGCTAAGGAAGCCCGGACACGAGAACCGGACACCA
This sequence comes from Pseudomonadota bacterium, assembly GCA_022573605.1. Taxonomy (GTDB): domain Bacteria; phylum Pseudomonadota; class Alphaproteobacteria; order Rhodobacterales; family Rhodobacteraceae; genus Thermohalobaculum. The sequence goes on from JACZTQ010000360.1 coordinate 2,555, forward strand.
GAAACGAGCGAGGCCGACCCCATGCGGAGGTTCAACGAACACATGCCATTCAACAGCAACAACGGCGGCGGCGGCGGTCCCCGGGGCGGCGGCGGCGATCGCGGCGGCGGCAAGGGCCCGTGGGGCGGCGGCGGCGGGCCGCAGGGCCCGGACCTCGACGAGCTGTTGCGCAAGGGCCGCGACCAGTTGAAGGTCATCCTCGGCGGCAAGGGCGGCGGCAAGGGCGGCGGCCCGCGGGGCGGGGGCGGAGA
>JACZTQ010000361.1 GCA_022573605.1 Pseudomonadota bacterium
GGAATGCTCGAAAGTGCCTCGAAAAGTGTCGTCGTGTTCGTGCTCATCGCAAGGCCTCCTCTTGTTCATGAGGCCTGTAGAACCCTGTTCGGGCGCCGAGGCGATGCGGTGAATTGAATCACCCTGGGGGGAAGGGGGGGAGGTTCAGTCGGCGCGCGGCATCGGGCGACCACAGGTCCTGTGATGCTGGCGAGCGCTTGATTGGAGCCGCCGCATTGGCCGCTGTCATCCCCACGAAAGCGGGGACCTTATGCCCCGAGACCCCGAGGTCCCCGCTTTCGCGGGGATGACGGACGGGCGGGAAAGAGCGGCGCGGGCATGATCTGGTCGTGACGGGTCGAAACGTGCCGCCTCAGATCTTGCCGGCGACGAACATCTCGATCTGGTCGCGGGCGATGCCGATGTCGCGCAGACGGTGGTCGTCGAAGCGCTCGAGGATGGCGATGGCGCGGGCGCGGGCGTGGTGGCGGGTGAGGGCGGCAAGGAGGGCGCTGAGCATGACGGTCTGTTCCTGTTCCGGTTTTTCGACTCGGGCCGGTATCTGGGGGCCGGCCGGCCGCAATTGAAGGCGCGCCCGCGAATACCCGGTTTGCAGCAAACGCAATGCTTGGCGACGGACCCGAGACAAGAGCGGCGCCAGGTGGTATAATCCCCTGTATTGAACGCATTGGAGAGAACCATGCCATTTACCAAGGATCTGCGTCCCGCCGCCAAAACCCGCTACAACCGCGCCCTCAACCTGCTGCAAGTGTCGGAACGCACCCGGATCGGCCATGTCGATACCGGGATCAGCCGCCACCCGGCGCTCGGCTTCGATGCCGCCGGGAACGCCCCGGAACACCTGCTGATGGCCGAGGGGAGGGATTTTCTAGACCCCGGGACAGAGCCCTTCTCGCCGCTGCGCGAGCGCCAGAGCACGATCCAGTGCATCGCCAACGGCGGCTCGATCGGCGACTGTCTGACCGACTATCCCGACCACGGCACCAAGACGCTGTCGGTGATCCTGTCCAACGATCGCGACCGCCTGATCGGCGTCGCCCCGGGCGCAAGGGTGATCCCGGTGCGCATCGCCGACGGACCGATCTTCCAGAACAATGCCCAGCGCGACAACATGGGGCCGGCGATCCGGCACCTGCTGGGGCTGGCGCCGGTGCCCAGGGTGATCTCGATCAGCATGGGCAATCCGGGCCATGCCGGGCTGTGGCAGCCGCTGTTCTCGGCCTTCGGCGCCGATGCCGGCTTCGACAAGGAAACCCGCCGGGCCTTCGACGAGGCCTACCAGGCCGGGGTGATCGTGGTCTGCGCCGCCGGTCAGGTGATCGACCGGGTGATCTACCCGGCCCGCTACAAGACCACCATCGCCGTCGGCGGCATCCGCCAGGACGGCCGGCGCCACTATCCCGACGGCAATTACGACAATCCGGCGCTGGTCGACATCTGGGCCCAGGCGGACGGCATCAACCGGGCGGTCGCCCATCTGGAAGGCGGCGCGGACCGGTTCGAATATTCCGAGGATGATCTGGACACCTCGACCGACGATGTCTCCGGCACCTCCTACGCGGCGCCGCAAGTCGCCGCGGCGGCGGCGCTGTGGGTCGAGACATTCTTCCACCAACTGCCTCTGCCCGGAGACGTCGATGCCTGGAAGACGGTGGAGGCGTTCCGCGCCGCGGTGGTCGAATCGGCGAGGGATGCTTTCCTGAAAGTCGCCGGCAAGCGCCGCCGCATCACCCGCCCGCGCCTCGACATCGAGCGCCTGCTCGGGCGCGCGCCGGACCTGGCCGCGGTGGACGCCCCCGCGACTGCGGCCGTTCGGCATAGCAACCAGCGCTAGAGCAAGATCGGCTCAGATGGAATCGTTTTCTCCTGGTCATTACCGGGCTTGACCCGGTAATCCAGGCTTTGGATCAGCCCGTTAAGGACTGGATGCCCCGGTCAAGCCGGAGCATGACGTGGTTCCATCAGGTCGGTTAAGGCTCTAGATCAACCGGTTAAGGGCTGGATGCCCGTGTCAAGCACGGGCATGACGTGGCTCCAACCGACCGGATAAGGCTCCAAACAGGCTCAGCGCTACCCCAGATCGGGCCCGAGATCGGCCGGCGCGATGGTGCGGGCGTAGTCGATGATCACCCGCAGTTGCTCCAGCGTCAGGCTGATCGGGTGGACATGGGGCGGCCGGTTCTCCGGGAACGGCTCGGTCACGCCCTCGATCTGGGTGAACGAGGGATGCGGGCGGTAGGTCCAGAAGGCTTTCATCTTGTCCTCCCAGTCGTCCCAGGTCCGCATCACCGCGAACGACGGGGTCGAGCCGATGCCGCCCATGCGGTCCTTCTCGCTCACCCTGTGGCAGCGGCCGCAGTTGATCATCGTCAGCTTCTCGCCCGGGGCGTAGTCCTGCGCCGCCGCCAGGGGTGGGCAGAGCAGGGAGAGGGCGGCAATCGCGGCGCGGGCTTTCATCGAGGCGATCTCTCCAAAGTCATGCGGCGGATGCTAGGCGAGGGCGGCGGCGCAATGCAACCCACCCTCCCGAATGAGGTGGACAATCATGTCCACCCTACCATGCAGCGCGGCGCCGCCCGGTAGGGTGGAGATGATTGTCCACCCGTCTGTTCGCGCGGCAATGCAACCCGGTGCAACCCGGCTCGGTCAGACGCCCCAATCGGCCAGCACCCCGGCGCGCTCGGCATCTGGCCCGGTCGGGCAGTCGCGCACCCGGGCGGCGGGGTGGTTCGAGAACCGCGGCCCCGGGGCGGGCTGGTCCGGCGGGCCGGCACCCGTTCCGATGAATGTGCCCCGCGCCCGGT
>JACZTQ010000362.1 GCA_022573605.1 Pseudomonadota bacterium
GTCGAATGCGATCTTCGGCCAGGAGGACCTGCATGCGCGCTACGGCGGCGTGGTGCCGGAGATCGCGGCGCGGGCCCATGCCGAGCGGATCGACCTGGTGGTGATGCGGGCGCTGGAAGAGGCCGGGGTCGGGCTGGGCGAGCTCGACGCGGTGGCGGTGACCGCCGGGCCGGGGCTGATCGGCGGCGTGCTTTCCGGGGTGATGGCGGCCACCGGGATCGCCGCCGGGGCCGGGCTCAAGCTGGTCGGGGTGAACCATCTCGAGGGCCACGCGCTGACCCCGCGCCTGACCGACGCGGTGGCCTATCCCTATCTGCTGCTGCTGGCCTCGGGCGGGCATTGCCAGTTGATCGCGGTCGCCGGGCTGGGGCGGTACCACCGCCTCGGCGGCACCATCGACGACGCCCCGGGCGAGGCCTTCGACAAGACCGCGAAGATGCTCGGGCTGGGCTTTCCCGGCGGGCCGGAGGTCGAGCGCCGGGCCGAGGCGGGCGATGCGGCGCGGTTCGCCTTTCCCCGGCCGCTGCTGGGCCGGCCGGGCTGCGATCTGAGCTTTTCCGGGTTGAAGACCGCCGCTTTGCGGGCGCGCGACGCGTTGGTGGCGGCGCAGGGCGGGCTCTACCGGCGCGACGTGGCCGATCTCTGCGCCTCGTTCCAGCAGGCGGTGCGCGAGGTGCTGGCGGAGAAGACGCGGCGCGCGATGGTGGTGTTCAAGGAGGCGCATCCGGGGTTGGGCGCGCCGGTGATCGCGGTCGCCGGCGGGGTGGCGGCCAATCGCAGCCTGCGGGCCGGGCTGGCGGCGGCGGCGGCGGCCGAGGGCTTCGACTTGGTGGCGCCGCCCTTGGCGCTGTGCACCGACAACGCGGCGATGATCGCCTGGGCCGGGATCGAGCGCATCGCCGCCGGCCAGGCCGACGCCCCGGTGGTGGCGCGCCCGCGCTGGCCGCTGGACCAGACGGCGGCGCCGATGCTGGGCTCGGGCAGGAAGGGGGCCAAGGCGTGAGCGGGCAAGCCCGATGAAAAGCCTTGTCGTGATCCTCGGTCAAGGCGCCTGGGGCTCGGCGCTGGGGCGGACCCTGGCGGATGCCGGCGCGGAGGTGCGGTTCTGGCGGCGCGGCGATCCGGCGGCGGTGCTGGAGGGCGCCGGGATGGTGCTGTCGGCGGTGCCGGCGCAGGCGACGCGCGAGGTGCTGGGCGCGCTGGCGCTGCCCGAGGGGGCGCCGCTGGTGCTGACCGCCAAGGGGCTGGAGAAGGGCACGCTGAAGCTTCAATCCGAGATCGCGGCGGAGGTGGCGCCGGGCCATCCGGTGGCGATCCTGACCGGGCCGAGTTTCGCTCGCGACCTGACCGCCGGGCTGCCGACGGCGGTGACTCTGGCGGTATCCGGGGAGGAGGGAGAGGCATTGCAGCGCCGCCTGGCGACGCCTTCGCTCCGGCCCTACCTGAGCGACGACATCATCGGTGCGCAGATCGGCGGCGCGGTGAAGAACGTGATCGCGATTGCCTGCGGCGTGGCGATCGGCATGCGGCTCGGCGAGAGCGCCCGGGCGGCGCTGATGACCCGGGGTTTTGCCGAGATGGTGCGCTTGGGCGCCGCGCTGGGTGGCCGGGCGGAGACCCTGGGCGGGCTCTCCGGGCTGGGCGACCTGGCGCTGACGGCGGCCTCGGAGCAGTCGCGCAACTTCGCCTATGGGCTGGCGCTGGGGCGGGGGGTCTCGCTTGGCGAACTGGCCGCTGACGGGCGCACCTACGAGGGCGCGGCGACGGCCGGGCCGGTGGCGGCGCTGGCCGCGCGGTCAGGGCTAGAAATGCCGGTTGCGGCGACGGTGGCGGCGCTGGTCGCGGGCGGGCTGGCGGCGCCCGACGCGGTGGAGAAACTGTTCAACCGCCCGCTGCGGCGGGAGTGAAGTGGGAGGGAATTCAATGCTGATTGCCATCATCTGCCTCGACAAGCCGGGCGCGCTGGAGATCCGCAAGGCCAACCGCGACGCCCATCTGGCGCATATCGAGGGTGCAGAGGGGGCGATCGTGCAGGCGGGGCCGTTCCTCGATGCTGAGGGCGAGATGTGCGGCTCGCTGCTGATCTATGAGGGCGATCTCGCCGGGGCGGAGGCCTGGGCGGCGGCGGACCCCTATGCGGCGGCGGGCCTGTTCCGGAGCGTCGATATCCGGCCCTGGAAGAAGGTGGTCGGCTGAGACCATGAGCGATTGGGGCTCGATGGCGGCGTTCCTCGCCGATCCCGCTACCCATGGCGGGGCGGAGACGCAGCGTATCGACACCCATACGGCGGTGGTGGTGGTGGCCGGGGACCGGGCCTGGAAGCTGCGCCGCCCGGTCGATTACGGCTGGCTCGACTACTCGACACGGGCGCGGCGGCGGCATTGCGCCGAGCGCGAGATCGCGCTGAATTCGGGCCCGGCGCCGGGGCTTTACCTCGGTTTGGGCGGCATTCTGCGCGAGGGTGAGGGCTGGCGGCTGGTGGAGCCGGGCGACCCGATCAAGGACGCGGAGCCGGTGGTGGTGATGCGGCGCTTCCGGCAGCGCGACCTGTTCGACCGCATGGCGGCGGCAGGAAGGCTGACGCCGGAGCTGATGCGCGCCACCGGCCGCGCCGTGGCCGACATGCACAAGGCGGCGCCGGCGCGGGACGGAATGGGCCGCCTGCCCGCCTTCGCCGGGCGCGAGACCAACGAACTGGTGCAACTGGCCGATCTCCTGGGCGCCGAGGCGGTGGCGGTATTTTCCACCGAGGTGCAGGCCCGGGCCGAGGCTCA
>JACZTQ010000060.1 GCA_022573605.1 Pseudomonadota bacterium
TTCCCTTTCCAGGTCGCGGATCCGGATGCGCCGGTCCTCGAGGCAGGTGGCGAGCCAGATCGCCCCCTTCTTGTCCTTCATGAACATGTTCTTGACATGCCCGCCCGGCAGATCGCCGCGCAGCGCCCGGGACTCGGCCACGGTGAACAGGGCCGGGTGGGTGTGGTGGGCGTAGGCGATGTCGTGTTCGTCGAGCAGCGCGTAAAGCTCGGCCTCGCCGGCCTTGGTGTGGTCGGTCATTGTGCGGTCCCTGGTGAATCGGGGCGCACACTAGCGCGGGCGAGGGGCGGAGGGAACCGGTTGATCGCGTGGTCCCACCCGTAGGGTGCGCATCTTGCGCACCGTTGGAGACGGTTGGCGGGGGGGAGGGTGCGCAGAATGCGCACCCTACGGGCGCCGCACCCGAAACGCATTGCGGCGACGCCGTGCGCAATTCACCGCGCCCGAAGGGCGGTTTCCTCCCCTCCGAAAAGGTTAAAATTTCGTATTTCCGTTATATTTCAATATGTTAAGTATGCGCCCACATGTGGGCTCCTGCCCGGCGCGCCGCCCTTACGCCGCCACCTCCGCCGCCGGCAGCCGCTTCGGCAGGCAGGCGACCGCCGCCAGGATCACCAGCGCCGCCACCGCGAGAATCCGGAACAGCGCATCGAAGCCCCAGTTGGCGTGGACCAGGGCGATCAGCGGCAGGGTGGCGGCCAGCACCGTGAAGCTGACCACGTAGCGCACCGCGTAGATGCGCGCCCGGGCCGCTCCGCTGGCCATCTTGCCGATCATGTAGTCGTTGATCGGGATCTGGCCGAAGGCGCCCAGCATGAAGCCCAGCGCCACCGCCAGCGCGACGGCGTCGTGCAGCCCCGGCATCGCCGTGAAGAACACGATCTGCAACCCCGCAACGGCCATGAACACCCGGCGCGGGCCGACCCGGTCGAGCATCAGGCCGACCGCGAGTTGCGCCATCGAGGCCATCGCGAAGACCACGAAGGCCAGCGTGCCGACCATCGTCGCCACCTCCGCCTGGCCCGGCACGGCGAGGTTGTCGGCCCAGGCGGACAGGCTGGCGGCGATGCCCTGGAGGCGCTCGTCGAAGATCTTCGGCAGCGCGAAGGTGGTCGACTGGAAGATGATCGAGGAGACCGCCGTGGTCAGGAAGACGATGGCCGAGACCCGCAGCAACAGCGCCCGGTGGCCCGGATCGACGCCCATCCTAGCGCCCGCAGCGGCGCCCGCCGGCGCCGTCTTGCGGGCCGCTTTCTCCTCGCCGATGCCCTGCCAGCGCAACGCCAGGTAGATCAGCCCGATGGCGATCGAGAACAGCCCCGGCAGCACGAAGGCCAGGCGCCAACCGCCGTTGTCGATGAAATAGCCGGTGATCAGGGCCGCACTCGCCACCCCCAGATTGCCCCAGACCCCGTTGGCGGCGATGCGCATGCCGGTGTTCTTCCATTTCAGGGTGACGATGGCGAGGCCGACGGGGTGGTAGATCGCCCCGAACATGCCGATCGCCAGCAGACCGGCGCCGATCTGCCAGGGTGTGGCGGCGAAGCTGGTGGCGATCGCGGTCAGGCCGATGCCGATGAAGAACACGCACATCATGCCGTCGCGGCTCCACTTGTCGGCCAGCCAGCCGGCCGGCAGGGCGCAGACCCCGAAGGCGAAGAAGCCCGGCGTGGCGTAGGCCAGCAGCTCGCCATAGCCCAAGCCCCATTCCCGATGCAGCGCCAGGGCGGCGACGGTGGCGAACACCAGCATGAACAGGTGATCGAGGAAATGCCCAATGTTCAGCAGCAGGAAATAGGCGCGGTCGCGGGTCATCATCGGGCGTTCTCCATGGCCTCGATATCCGGCGGCGCGGGGTCGGGCACGAAGGTGAATTTCGCTTTCGGCATGGTTTGGTTCCGAATATGTAAAGCATGGGAACCCAGCCACGGGCAAGCTCTCGTCAAGCGCCAGATAACCGGAGGACCCCCATGCCGCTCGCCATGAACCACGAGGTCTTCATCACCTGCGCCGTCACCGGCTCGGGCGCCAGCCAGGACCGCTCGCCACATGTGCCGCGCTCGCCGAAACAGATCGCCGACAGCGCCATCGAGGCGGCGAAGGCGGGGGCCGCCATTGTCCATTGCCATGTGCGCGACCCTTCGAGCGGCGTGCCCGGCCGCGACCGGGCCATGTTCCGCGAGGTCACCGAGCGCATCCGCGAGGCCGGCACCGACGTGGTGCTGAACCTGACCGCCGGCATGGGCGGCGACCTCGTCACCGGCCCGGTCGAGCGCCCGCTGCCGCTGGACGAGGCCGGCACCGACATGGCCGGGGCGACCGAACGCGTCGCCCATGTCGCCGAGTGCCGGCCGGAGATCTGCACCCTGGATTGCGGCACGATGAACTTCGCCGAGGCCGGCTACGTGATGACCAACACGCCGGGCATGCTGCGCGCCATGGGCCGGATGATGACCGACCTCGGCGTCAGGCCCGAGATCGAGGCCTTCGACACCGGGCATCTATGGTTCGCCAAGCAGCTCTTGCAGGAGGGGGTGATCGAGGACCCGGTGCTGGTGCAGCTCTGCATGGGGGTGCCCTGGGGGGCGCCGGACGACCTCGACACCTTCATGGCGATGGTCCGCAACACGCCCGAGGACTGGACCTGGTCGGCGTTCTCGATCGGCCGCAACGAGATGGCTTACGTGGCGGCGGCGGTGCTGGCGGGCGGCAATGTCCGGGTCGGACTGGAGGACAACCTGTGGCTCGAGAAGGGTGTTCTGGCGACCAACGGGCAACTGGTGGAGCGCGCGGTGACGATCATCGAGAACATGGGGGCGCGGGTGATCGGGCCGGAGGCGGTGCGGGCGAGGCTGAAGTTGCAAAAGCGCGCGCCAGTGGCCGCCTGACCCGGCCGAAAGAGTGACGGACATGACCATCCACAAGGCAGCCATCCTCGGCGGCGGCGTGATCGGCGGCGGCTGGCTGGCGCGGCTGATCGAGAACGGGGTCGAGGTCTCGCTCTTCGACCCCGACCCGCAAGCCGAGCGCAAGCTCGGCGCGGTGCTGGCCAACGCCGAGCGCGCTTACAGCAAGCTGACCATGGCCCCGCGCGGGGCCAGGGGCGCCTGGGCGCTGGCAGGCTCGGTGGCCGAGGCGGTGGCCGGGGCCGAACTGGTCGTCGAGGCGGTGCCCGAGCGCCTCGAGATCAAGCGCCGGGTCTACGCCGAGGTCGAGGCCGTGAATGCCGAGGCCATCATCGCCTCCTCGACCTCGGGCATCATGCCGAGCGAGTTGCAGGCCGAGATGGCCCACCCCGAGCGCCTGATCGTCGCCCACCCGTTCAACCCGGTCTACCTGTTGCCGCTGGTCGAGCTGGTGGCGGGCGCGAAGACCGACCCCGCCCATATCGACTGGGCCAAGGGTTTCTATGCCGGGCTCGGCATGCATCCGCTGCACTGCCGGGTCGAGGTCCCGGGCTTCCTCTCCGACCGGCTCCAGGAGGCGCTGTGGCGCGAGGCGCTGTGGCTGCTGCACGACAAGGTGGCGACGGCCGACGAGATCGACACCGCCATCGCCTACGGGCCGGGGCTGCGCTGGGCCCAGATGGGGACCATGCAGACCTATCATCTGGCCGGCGGCGAGGGCGGCATGCGGGCCATGCTGGCGATGTTCGGCCCCTGCCTGAAATGGCCCTGGACCAAGCTGACGGAGGTGCCGGAACTGACCCCGGACCTCGTCGACCTGATCGGCGGCCAGTGCGAGGCGCAATCCGGCGATCTGGACCCGCGCGCCCTGGAGACGATCCGCGACGACAACCTGATCGCCATCATGCAGGCGCTGAAGGGCAACGGCTGGGGCGCCGGCCGGACGCTGGCCGCCTATGAGCGCAAGCTGTTCGCGCAAGGGGCGGTGAAACCGGCCGAGCCGGACCTCGCAAAACCCATCCGCACCGTCGAGATGCGGGTGCCGCCTGACTGGACCGACTACAACAACCACATGAACGAGGCGCGCTACGGCCAGGTGTTCTCGGACGCCACCGACGCGCTGATGCGGCTGATCGGGGCGGACGGGGACTATGTCGCCGGGGGGCTGAGCTATTTCACCGCCGAGTGCCATATCCGCTTTCTCGACGAGGTCGCGGCGCTGGAGCCGGTCCATGTCGAGACCCAGGTGCTGGGCGGCCAGAATCCGGGTAGTGTTGGCAAGAAGATGCACCTGTTCCACAGCCTGCACCACGGTGACGGGCGCCTGCTGGCGACCGGCGAATACCTGCTGATCCATGTGAACCTGGACACAAGGTCGGCCTGCGAGCCCGCCCCGGCGGTGGGCGCAAGGCTGGCGGAAATCGCCGCCGCCCATGCCGCGCTGCCGCAGCCCGACGGGGTCGGCCGGGCCGTGGGGCAGCGGCGGTGAGACCGCCCCTCGACAGCCCACGCGCCGCAGGCGCGCGGACCGCCTTCGGGTCCAGGGCCCCGCCCCCGCCCCCGATCGCCACCCCGCGCTGCGCGCGGCTAGCGTCCGGGGGAACAGCAGCGCACCGGCCGGGCGATCCCGGCCGGGCCGCCGGGCAGAGGAGGTAGGGCGATGCCGCTCCCCCCCGACAGCCGGGTCCTGATCACCGCCGGCGCCGGCGGTATCGGCCGCGCCATGGGCGAGGCGTTCAAAGCCGCCGGCGCCCGGGTCTGGGTCACCGACATCGACAGCGAGGCGCTGGCTTCCTGCCCGGAGGGCTGGCGCAAGACCTGTCTCGATGTCACCGGCGAGCCCGCCATGGCGGCCCTGTTCGCCGAGATCGAGGCGGCCTGGGGCGGCCTTGACACGCTGTGCGCCAATGCCGGCATCGCCGGGCCGACCGCCCTGGTCGAGGACATCGCCTTGGCGGACTGGCGGGCCTGCCTCGCGGTCAACCTGGAGGGCGCCTTCCTGGCCGCGAAATACGCCGCCCCCATGATGAAGCGGCAAGGGGCGGGGGTGATGCTGCTGACCTCCTCGACGGTGGGGCTCACCGGCTACCCGCACCGCGCCCCCTACGCGGCGGCGAAATGGGCCGTGCTGGGGCTGATGAAGACCCTGGCGATGGAGCTCGGCCCGCACGGCATCCGCGCCAACGCGCTCTGCCCGGGGGCGGTCGAGGGCCCGCGGATGGAGGCGGTGATGGCCCGCGAGGCCGCCGCCAAGGGCCTGACCCGGCAGGAGATCCATGACGCCTACGCCTCGGGCACCTCGATGCGGACCTGGGTGACCGGCGGCGATATCGCCAACATGGCGGTCTTCCTGGCCTCGCCGGAGGCCCGCTTCGTCTCCGGCCAGGTGATCGCGGTGGATGGCCATACGTTCAATCCCGACCCGAAGGTGTGAGCGGATGAGATGCAACCCGATCACATTCGCCACCCATCCGTCATCCCCCGGCTTGACCGGGGGATCTCCGCGTCATTCCCGCCTTCGCGGGAATGACGCACGGCAACAGGAGGCAGCCCATGCATTTCGGCCTGACCGAAGAACAGCAGATGATCGTCGATACGGTGCGCAGCTTTGTCGAGCACGAGATCTATCCCCACGAGGCCGAGGTCGAGCGCACCGGCGAGGTCGATCCGGAGATCGCGGCACGGATCAAGCAGAAAACCATCGATCTGGGTTTCTACGCCTGCAACTTCCCCGAGGAGGTCGGCGGGGCCGGGCTCTCCCACCTGGACTTCGCCCTGGTCGAGCGCGAGCTGGGGCGCGGCTGCATGGCGCTGAACCACTTCTTCGGCCGGCCCCAGAACATCCTGATGGCCTGCAAGGGCGACCAGCGCGAGCGCTACCTGCTGCCCGCCGTGCGCGGCGAGAAGATGGACGCCCTGGCCATGACCGAACCCGACGCGGGCTCCGACGTGCGCTCCATGAAGTGCTTCGCGCGTCGGCAGGGAGGCGACTGGGTGATCAACGGCACCAAGCATTTCATCTCGGCCGCCAACCATGCCGATTTCATCATCGTTTTCGTCGCCACCGGCGAGGACCAGACCCCGAAGGGGCCGAAGAAGCGCATCACCGCCTTCCTGGTCGACCGCGGCACCCCGGGCTTCGAGATCGCACCCGGCTACAACTGCGTCAGCCACCGGGGCTACAAGAACAGCATCCTGCGCTTCGAGGACTGCCGCCTGTCCGACGCCCAGGTGCTGGGCGCGGTCGATGGCGGGTTCGCGGTGATGAACGAGTGGCTCTACGCCACCCGGATCACGGTGGCCGCGATGTCGGTGGGCCGGGCGCGGCGGGTGTTCGACTACGCCCTGAACTACGCCGTCGAGCGGCGCCAGTTCGGCCAGCAGATCGGCAAGTTCCAGGGCGTCAGCTTCAAGCTGGCCGACATGATCACCGAGATCGACGCGGCGGACCTGCTGACCCTGGCCTCGGCCTGGCGGCTCGACCAGGGTCTGCCCGCCAACCGCGAGATCGCCTCCGCCAAGCTCTACGCCTCGGAGATGCTGGGCCGGGTCACCGACGAAGCGATCGCCATCTATGGCGGCATGGGGCTGATGACGGAGTTGCCGCTGGAGCGCTTCTGGCGCGACGCAAGGGTCGAGCGCATCTACGACGGCACCTCGGAGATCCAGCGCCACATCATCAGCCGCGAGTTGCTGCGGCCGCTGGGGGGGTGAGGATGGCAGAACTTGATGAAAATGAGAGCTTAGTAGAGCAACTCTTCCGAGAGGATTTCGGATTTCAGATTGAGAAGATTCCGGAGGGAGGGGCGAGAAGCGCCGACTTTTCTGCTTTTGATGGAGAAAATTACTATTTGATCGAACTGAAAACCAAGTATCGCAGCGCCGATGAGATGTCTGAGCGCGAGTCTCAGTTGGACGAGAAAGGCCTTGCGGAGTTCTCCCGCTCGATCGAGCGAAGATCGAATATAACAAAAAATATTTCTGACGCGCTGAGACAAATTGAAAGCTCTGATCCTGACACAGAGATACTCAGAATTGTATTCTTTCTCCTAAGGGATTTTGACGCTAATGAGAGATGGAAGAACATCTTGGCAAACTTGTACGGTATAGAGACTGTTGTTGATTGGTCAGATGATAACGCAGGCAAAGAATGCTATTACTTTCATGATAGTGATTACTACAGATATCGAGATCGACTTGACGCCGCGATAATCTTGATCGCGACATCGGACAAAGCCGTACTTTGTCTCAATGATCACTCTCAAAACATTGATGCGCTTCGAGAGTCACCTTTGGTTGAGAAGTTTGGTGCCGGTGTCATTGATCCGACAAAAGACGAGGCTTTGGGTGAGATTTGGATAGTTAGCGGAGGGATTGAACGATCAAATGAACAAGCTGTCATCGCGTATCTTCGCGAGAAATATTCTCTGAGCGAACGTACGATGGCAATGAATATGGGTTATGCCTCTGCTACTGTTGTCGTTCCGATCAAGCGCGACACTCGATGACCCGCAACCTCTCCCGCCTGTTCCGCCCCCGCTCCATCGCCGTCTTCGGCGGCGGCTTCTGGGGGCCGAACGTGGTCGAGCAGTGCCTGAAGATGGGCTTTGACGGGCAGGTCTGGCCGGTGCACCCGACCCGCGCGGAGATCCACGGCCTGCCCTGCTTTCGCACCGTCGAGGACCTGCCCGAAGCGCCCGACGCCAGCTTCATCGGCGTCAACCGCAACCTCACCGTCGAGATCGTCGGGCGGCTGGCGCGGCGCGGCGCCGGGGGGGCGGTCTGCCTCGCCTCCGGCTTCAAGGAATCCGAGGGCGAGATCGACGGCGGCGCGGGCCTTCAGGCGCGGCTGCTGGAAGCGGCGGGCGCCATGCCCATCCTCGGGCCCAACTGTTTCGGGCTGATCAACTATCTCGACGGCGCGCTGCTCTGGCCCGACCAGCATGGCGGCAAAAGGGTGGAACGCGGCGTCGCCATCCTGACCCAGTCCTCGAACCTGCTGATCAACCTGACCATGCAGCAGCGCGGCCTGCCGCTGGCCTATTGCGTCGCCGCCGGCAACCAGGCCCAGACCGGGCTGGCCGAGATGGCGATGGCGGTGATCGACGACCCCCGCGTCACCGCGATCGGGCTGCATATCGAGGGCGTCGGCGAGGTGCGCGCCTTCGAGGCGCTTAGCGCCAAGGCGCGCGCGATGCGAAAGCCCGTGGTGGTGCTGAAAGTCGGCCGCTCAACCCAGGCCCGCGCCGGGACGGTCAGCCATACCGCCTCGCTGACCGGGGGCGAGGCCGCCTCGCGGGCCTTCCTGACCCGCCTCAACATGCCCATGCTGCGCTCGATCCCGGAGTTCCTGGAGACCCTGAAGCTGTTGCACGTGCTCGGGCCGCTGCCGGGGCGCGACCTGTGCTCGATGTCGTGCTCCGGCGGCGAGGCCAGCCTGATCGCCGATGCGGCGGTGGGGCGCGACGTGACCTTCCGGCCGCTTGACGCGGAGCAACGCGTCCGGGTCAAGGCCACGCTCGGCGAGATGGTGGCGGTGGCCAATCCGCTCGACTACCACACCTTTATCTGGGACGACGAGGCGGCGATGACCGCGACCTTTACCGCCATGCTGGGCTGCGGCTTCGATCTCTCGATCATGATCCTCGATTTTCCCCGCCTCGACCGCTGCTCGGACGCAAGCTGGAACAAGGCGGTGCGCGCCATCGCCGCCGCCGCGCGAGCCACCGGCGGGCGGGTCGCGGTGGCCGCGACGATGCCGGAGAACATGCCGGAGGCCCGCTCGGAGGAGCTGATCGCGCTGGGCCTGGCCCCGATGCTCGGCCTCGACGAGGCCCTGGCCGCGGCCGAGGCCGCCGCCGCCATCACCGAGGGCTGGGCGGGGCCGGAGCCGGTGCCGGTGCTGCTGGGCGTGGGCGCGCAAGGTCCGGCGCGCACCCTCGACGAGGCCGCCGCCAAGGCGGCGCTGGCCCGTCACGGGTTGGCGGTGCCCGATGGCGCCATCGCCACCACGCCGGAGGAGGCCGCCGCCATCGCCGGCGAGATCGGTTTCCCGGTCGTGCTCAAGGGCCGCGGCATCGTCCACAAGACCGAGGCCGGCGCGGTGCGCCTCGGGCTGCGCTCGCCGCAAGCGGTCGCCACCGCCGCCCGGGGCATGGACTACGCGGAGAGCTGGCTGGTCGAGCGCATGGTCGAGGGCGCGGTGGCCGAGCTGATCCTCGGCGTGGTGCGCGACCCGGCCTATGGCTATACCCTGACCATCGGCGCGGGGGGCATCCTGACCGAGTTGCTGGCCGATACCGCGACGCTGATGATCCCCGCCAGCGAGGACGAAATCCGCGCCGCCCTGGCCGGGTTGAAGACCGCCGCCCTGCTGACCGGCTATCGCGGCCGGGCGCACGGCGATATCGAGGCGGTTGTCGCCGCCTGCATGGCGTTGCAGGCTTACGTGGCCGGGGTCGATGACCGGCTGGAAGAGATCGACATCAACCCGCTGATGGTGACGCCTCACGGGGCGGTCGCGGCGGACGCGCTGATCAGACTGAGGGAGGGATAAGATGAGCGACAACCCGATCAAGACCCGCCGCGAGGGCGGCATCCTCGAGGTCACCCTCGACCGGCCCAAGGCCAATGCCATCGATCTCGCCACCAGCCGGATCATGGGCGAGACCTTCCGCGATTTCCGCGACGACCCGGAACTGCGGGTCGCCATCCTGCGCGCCGCCGGGGACAAGTTCTTCTGCCCCGGCTGGGACCTGAAGGCGGCGGCGGGCGGGGATGCGGTCGATGGCGACTACGGGGTCGGCGGTTTCGGCGGCATCCAGGAGCTGCCGCACCTCAACAAGCCGATCATCGCCGCCGTCAACGGCATCTGCTGCGGCGGCGGGCTGGAACTGGCGATCTCCTGCGACCTGATCCTGGCCGCCGAGACCGCGACCTTCGCCCTGCCCGAGATCCGCTCGGGCACCATCGCCGACGCCGCCGCGCTGAAGCTGCCGAAACGCATACCCTACCACGTCGCCATGGACCTGCTGCTGACCGGGCGCTGGTTCGACGCCGAGGAGGCGCTGCGCTGGGGGCTGATCCGGGAAATCTGCAAGCCCGACGAGTTGCTGGCGAAGGCCTGGGAGCTGGCCCGGCTGCTGGAGGCCGGCCCGCCGCTGGTCTTCGCGGCGATCAAGGAGGTGGTCCGCGCGGCCGAGGACATGACGTTCCAGGATGCCCTGAACCGCATGAACAAGCGCCAGTTCAGGACCATCGACGTGCTCTATTCCTCCGACGACCAGCTCGAGGGCGCCCGCGCCTTCACCGAGAAGCGCGACCCGGTGTGGAAGGGGCGGTAGGGCAGTTTCCACTCAGGTTCGGTCATATCCAGCATGTGTGAGGTAGTTTGAGCACTCTTGTGGGGCGAAGGTTTCCAGCAGTTGTCCGATCCTATCGCACAGCGCGTCTTCGGTTCGTTCGGCGGCTTTTCTGAGCAGGGCCTTGAGCTTTGCAAAGGCCATCTCGATCGGGTTGAGATCGGGGGAATAGGGCGGCAGGTAGAGCAGCCTCGCGCCTCTGGCTTCGATGAGATCCCGCACCCCCTTGACCTTGTGTGTCGAGAGATTGTCCATGACGACGATGTCGCCGGCGGACAGGCAGGGCGCGAGCTGGGTGGCGATGTAGGTCAGGAAAGCGTCGCCGTTCATCGGGCCATCGAGCAGCCACGGCGCGACGATCCTGTCATGGCGCAGACAGGCGATAAAGGTGTTGGTCGACCAGTGGCCATGCGGGATGCTCGCGACCAGCCGCTGGCCCCTCGGGGCGCGGCCCCGCAGGCGCGCCATCTTGGTGTTCACGCCGCTCTCGTCCAGGAACACCAGCCTTGAGGGGTCGAGTTTGTGCTGATCCGCCCACCATGCCGCGCGCGCCTCGGCTACATCCTCGCGCGCCTGCTCCTCGGCGTGTCCGGTCTTTTTTTCACCGTCATGGCGTGCCGGTCCAGCAGGCGCCACAGCGTGCCCATCGCCGACGGGGCCCGCTTCGCGCGCAGCCGCGCCTGCATCTCCACCAGGGTGATGTCGGGGGTCTCATCGATCCAGCCGAGGATCGTCTCCGCCCAGGCCTCCATCCGGTGCGAGTGCCGGTCCCCGCCCATGGGCCGCGCCGCGATCCGGCCGGTCTCGCGCCAGCACGCCACCCAGTCAATCGCGGTCGAGCGGCCAACCCCGAAACGACGCGCCGACGCGCTCGCCGTCGATCCCTGTTCAACCGCGGAAATCACCCGTCGCCTCAGATCATTCGATAGTGCTCTTCCCATTCATACCGACCTCCTAACGGTGATCAGTGTGAATCAGAAATCGAACTCCTTGTGAATCCCCTATCGACTCTGCTTGAGTGGAACTTGCTCTAGTGGTTTGAATCCAACATTTCGATCCCGAAATGTCGGGCCACCCCACTAGGTTATCCTCTTGATGTGGTTTGATTTTCCGAAGCAAAACAACCCGCCTACCGGCGGACTGTTTTGTTTCGCTCAAACCACTAGGTTCGATCACCCGCCACCCGCCACCTTCCCGGATGCCTTGCCGCATGGAATGGCGTGCTGCCGATCCGGGACCCGAAGGTGGCGCTCTCGCGGCGCGAGATCCCGGAACGGCAACGGCGGCGCTGGAGGGCGCCGCCGGCCGGTGAAACATTGGGTAGGCAGGTGGCGCCACCCTCTTGGGGGTTCTTCGGGTTGTACCTCTATGACCGGAGGTTTACCTAAGATGTCGGAACGCAAGCTAAGCTTTACTTGTCAGGCAGCGCCACCTTTTTCCCACCCATTCCATCAGGCTGGACGCCTTATGGCATACAACCTGAGAATCGCATACCCGTATTCGGATATCCCTGCGGTTGAGCATCGGTCAATTCGGAAACTTTGTCAAGAATAAGGCGATCACGCCGCGCTTGCGCCACCATTCACGCTGATCGGCTGCCGGTGATCCGGGTGATCCGGGCCACCGGCGAGTGGTCAGAAATGATCCTTGAAGAACTTGCGCCAGTCATCGATCAGCGGATCGCGGCCCTCGCCGGCGAGCACCAGGGCGCCCTGCACCAGATAGCCCGCGCCGGCCTCGACCCCGGTACCGTGGGGCCGCTCCGCCGGTGCGAAGCGCAACCGGCCGAGGCGATAGCTGATCGCGCCGTCGCCCGGGAAATTCGCCGTCAGCACCACATCGCGGCCGGTCAGGGATGCGTCGGAGGTGCGGGCGTCGAGCACCAGGGTGTCGCCGAACCGGAGCAGGGGGCCGAGCCGAATACCCTGCAACGCGGCGTCTCCGGCGGCGAGGCGGCGGTCGAACAGATATCCCAGCAACGGCAGGTCGGAGAGGTCGATCCGCTCTTCCGAGCGTGTGTTGCCGGAGGTCTCCGGCAGCGGGGCGGCCAGCGCGCCGGCCGGGGTCAGCAGCACCAGCCATTCGGGGTGATACACGTTGCCGGCGAGGTCGGTGAACCTCAGCGGATGCCCGATCTGGGGCCGGTCTTGGAAGCGCGCCGGCCCCCCGCCATCGCGGGCGACGGCGGGCAGCGCAAGGAGACAGGCGAGGGCGATCAGGACCAGTCGCATCCCCCCAACATGGGGATCGCGGCGCCGATGCAAAAGGGTGTTGCGGCAAATCGCGCTCCGGGATCTCCTGCAACGCGGTCGCCGGGCCGATGCCGGGAACAGCGCCCGGCGCTCTGGTTCGTTGAATGGCCGGTTTGAATCTCATTTCGCGAACCTGGCCGAGGTTCGTGAAAAGGTTCTGAAATGCAACCGAATTCGCTGGCGAAATAGCGCAACGTGTGGTTGAATAGTTGCATAGGGGGTGTTCTTCGGGGCGAGCCAGCGGGGCTTCATTGATGGAATACATTTTGGTGTCACGGTGCTTTCACGGCGCGTCTGGCCGGAGGCCG
>JACZTQ010000363.1 GCA_022573605.1 Pseudomonadota bacterium
CCTCCCAATCCGGCCGCCTGGCCTTGATCGCGTCGATGACTTCGGCCGGCGGCTCGGTGGTCTGGGCGCTGTAGGTGGCGAACACCTCCAGGGTCACCGTGCAGCGGGCGGCGTGGAACCACTTGCCGCAGCCGAAGGCGTGGCGCCAGCGCTCGAAATGCACGCCCCTGGGGTTCTTGCGCTGGAACAGGTAGCCGGCGAAGTCCACGTCGGAGGAGCCGGGGCCGAAGCGCTTGATATGCGCCTCGCCGCCTGGGGCCAGCTCGGTCTCGGCACACTCGGCGCCGCAGTTGGGGCAGGTTAGTAGGAGCATTCGCTCACCTCCCTAAAACTTCAGTGCTAATTAGGCCACCATAGCCCCAGACCACTGTGCCAATCACCAAACTCAGTAGTTCAAATGGAGCTGCGACGGGCCGAACCTCAATGCCAGCCATTCCATCGATTGTTCCGGCGGGCGCACCGACAAAGAAATTTTTTGCCTCCAAATAGGCGTAGAATACAGCGACTGAAACAACGACGACCGAACCGGATCTTTCAAACAAATTCCGCCCGAAAACTGTTTGAAGATAAAGCGAGATCGCGGGGACAACTACAGCAAAAAATAGCAGAGCAGCCCCGAACAAACGGATCTTAACCCGAGCTCTTTTTACATCGACAGCCATCAATGTGCCACCGCCGCCGCCACTGACTCATCGATCATCCGGCCCTCGGTGAAACGGTCCAGGCTGAACGGCGCGGCCAGTTCGTCCGGCTCGCCCTTGGCCAGCGTCGCCGCCATCGCCCAGCCCGAACCGGGGATCGACTTGAAACCGCCGGTGCCCCAGCCGCAGTTGATGAAAATGCCCTCGACCGGGGTCCGCCCGATGATCGGCGAGCGGTCGCCGGTCATGTCGACGATGCCGCCCCACTGGCGCAGCATCTTGAGGCGCGAGATGATCGGGAAGGTCTCGCACAGCGCCCGCACGGTCTCCTCGACGTGCTGGAACGAGCCGCGCTGGGTGTAGGCGTTGTAGCCGTCCGAGCCGCCGCCGATCACCAGTTCGCCCTTGTCGGACTGGCTCATGTAGCCGTGCACGGTGTTGGCCATCACCACGATGTCGAGGCAGGGCTTGATCGGCTCCGAGACCAGCGCCTGCAACGGCACCGACTCGATCGGCAGGCGGAACCCCGCCATCTCGGCCAGCACGCCGGAATTGCCCGCCACCACGATGGCCAGCCTGGCGCAGGCAATCGCCCCGCGCGAGGTCTGCACGCCGCTGACGCCGCCTTCGCCAACATCGATGCCGGTGACCTCGCATTGCTGGATGATGTCGACGCCCAGGCCGGAGGCCGCACGCGCGTAGCCCCAGGCCACCGCGTCGTGGCGCGCGGTGCCGCCGCGCGGCTGCCACAACCCGCCCAGCACCGGATAGCGCGGCCCCTCGGTGTTGATGATCGGGCACAGACCCTTGATCCGCTCCACGCCGACCAGTTCGCTCTCGATCCCGGCCAGCCGGTTGGCGTGCGCGGTGCGCTTCCAGGCCCGCAGCTCGTGCTCGGTCTGGGCCAGCATCAGCACCCCGCGCGGGCTGAACATGATGTTGAAGTTCAGCGTCTGGCTCAGGTCCTCGTAGAGGCCGTGGGCCAGTTGGTAGATCGCGGTCGATTCTGGCTGGAGGTAGTTCGAGCGGATGATGGTGGTGTTGCGCCCGGTGTTGCCGCCGCCGAGCCAGCCCTTCTCCAGCACCGCCACATCGGTGACACCGTGGTTCCTGGCCAGGTAGTAGGCGGTCGCCAACCCGTGGCCGCCGGCGCCGATGACGATCACCTGGTAGCGGCGCTTCGGCTCGGGGCTGCGCCAGGCGCGCTCCCAGCCCTGGTGATGGCTGAACGCCTCTCTCGCGACGGCGAAGGCGGAGTAGCGTTTCATCGGTCTCCCCTCGGGGCCTTTGGCGTGGCGGCGGCGCGCGGTCTGGTCAGGGGATTAGACTACACCCCGCCCTCCTGCCTAGGGAAATCCGTCACCTGATCGTCGCCTGGCGACATCCGTTGGCGGTTGAACCGCCGCCCCGGCGCGGTTAACTGTGAGCGCGAAGGAGGGCGGGAATGGTTCTGTTCTATGGTGCGGCGGAGGCGCTGGCGATGGGGTCGATCGGCGAATGAGCGCGCCCATTCACGACGATGTATCCGCGCTGGCGGCCCTGCCCGGCCCGCTGATGGGGCTTGATCTGGGCGCCAAGACCATCGGCGTCGCGGTCAGCGACGGGCTGCGCATATCGGCGACGGCGCTGGAGACCGTGCGCCGGACCAGGTTCGCCGCCGATGCCGCGCGGCTGGAGGCGATCATCGCCGGGCGCGGCATCGGCGCCGTCGTGCTGGGACTGCCGCGCAACATGGACGGCTCGGAGGGGCCGCGCTGCCAGTCGACCCGGGCTTTTGCCCGCAACCTGGCGGCGCGCATCGCCCAGCCGATCGCCTTCTGGGACGAGCGCCTCAGCACGGTGGCCGCCGAGCGCGCCCTGCTGGCGGCGAATTCGTCACGAAAGCGTCGCCGCCAGGTGATCGACAAGGTCGCCGCCGCCTTTATCCTGCAAGGGGCGCTGGACCGGCTGGCGGTTCTGAGAAGCGGGAACGCCGATGAGCGATGAAATCTGGCGGCGCGACGAGGTCGACAGCCCCTGCGTCGATATTTGCCTGATTCACCCGCGGTCCGGGCTCTGCCTCGGCTGCCGCCGCTCGGGCGACGAGATCAGCCGCTGGTCGGAGATGAGCCCGG
>JACZTQ010000364.1 GCA_022573605.1 Pseudomonadota bacterium
GCCAGCGCCGGCGCCGGCGCCTGGAGCGCGCCGGCAACCTGGGCCTCGGCGCCGCGCGCGGTGCGCCTGACCACACCCGCCATCTGGCGTGGCGACGCGCCGGATTCGGGGTCGGATTCGGGGTTGGATTCGGGGGGCCTGCTGGCCGCGCCCCTGGCCGGTTACCTCGATCGGCGGGAAATCGGGCCGGAATGTCGCGTTGCGGCGGAAAATATCGGCCCCGGGGAGTTGCTCTCGCCCGCCCCGCCGGCCTATGGTCCCGCCGGCCCCGGTGACCCACCCCCCTTAACTTAACGGGGACAGAACCTATCTAGTGCTTTATGATGGCAGCGGGCGCCGGGGGCGCCGCTGGGGCGGCAAAATCGGAGACGACATCTTGGGCAATGCGAAAAACCTGGCGTTCTGGGCGATCCTGATCCTGCTTCTGGTCACCTTGTTCAGCGTCTTCCAGGGCGGCGGCGGCGCCGACAAGGGCACACAGGTGTCGTTTTCGGATTTCCTCACCAGTGTCGAGCAGAAGGAAGTCGCCGAGATCGTCATCGACGGCGAGAACATCACCGGACGGATGAAGGACGGCGCCCGGTTCAACACCGTCCAGCCGGGCACCATCGACATCATCGACGATCTGCGCGCCGCCGACGTGGTCTTCCGGGTCGAGCCGCAGGAGCGCGGCGGGCTGCTCTCGACGCTGGGTTTCTGGCTGCCGATGCTGATCGTGTTCGGCATCTGGATCTTCTTCCTCAACCGCATGCAGGGCGGCGGGCGCGGCGCCATGGGGTTTGGCAAGTCGAAGGCCAAGCTGCTGACCGAGCGCAGCGGCAAGGTCTCGTTCGACGATGTCGCCGGCATCGACGAGGCCAAGGAGGAGTTGCAGGAGATCGTCGAGTTCCTGCGCGAGCCGCAGAAATATTCGCGCCTGGGCGGCAAGATCCCCAAGGGGGCGCTGCTGGTCGGCCCGCCGGGCACCGGCAAGACCCTGCTGGGCCGCGCCATCGCCGGCGAGGCCGGGGTGCCGTTCTTCTCGATTTCGGGCTCCGATTTTGTCGAGATGTTCGTCGGCGTCGGCGCCAGCCGGGTGCGCGACATGTTCGAGCAGGCCAAGAAGAACGCGCCTTGCATCGTCTTCATCGACGAGATCGACGCGGTCGGGCGCCATCGCGGCACCGGCTACGGCGGCGGCAACGACGAGCGCGAGCAGACCCTGAACCAGCTTCTGGTCGAGATGGACGGCTTCGAGGCCAACGAGGGCGTGATCCTGATCGCCGCCACCAACCGGCCCGACGTGCTCGACCCGGCGCTGCTGCGTCCGGGCCGCTTCGACCGCCAGGTGCAGGTGCCGCACCCGGACATCAAGGGCCGCGAGAAGATCCTTCAGGTGCATGCCCGCAAGGTGCCGCTGGCGCCCAACGTGGACCTCAAGATGATCGCCCGCGGCACCCCCGGTTTCACCGGCGCCGATCTGGCCAACCTGGTCAACGAGGCGGCCCTGAAGGCGGCCCGCACCGACAAGCGGCTGGTCACCATGGACGATTTCGAGTTCGCCAAGGACAAGGTGATGATGGGCGCCGAGCGCCGCTCCCTGATCATGACCGAGGAGGAAAAGGCCCTGACCGCCTATCACGAGGCCGGTCACGCCATCGTCGGGCTGAACGTGCCCCAGCACGACCCGATCTACAAGGCGACGATCATCCCGCGCGGCCGGGCGCTGGGACTGGTGATGGCCCTGCCCGAGCGCGACACCTATTCGACCTCGAAGACCAAATACACCTCGAAGATCGCCATGGCGATGGCCGGCAAGGCGGCCGAGATAATCAAGTTCGGCGCGGACAACGTCTCGTCGGGCCCGGTCAGCGACATCCAGCAGGTGTCGAAAATCGCCCGCGCCATGGTGACCCAGTTCGGCATGTCGGACGCGGTCGGCAATATCGACTATTCCGACGAGCGCGAGAACTTCATGGGCGGCTTCATGGGCGGCTTCATGGGCGGGGCCAGCCGGATCTCGGGGCCGACCCAGAAGCTGATCGAGGACGAGGTCAGGCGCCTGATCGACGAAGGCTACGAAACCGCGAAGCGAATCCTGACCGAGCACAGCGAGGGCTTCGAGCGTCTGGCCCAGGGCCTGCTGGAATACGAGACCCTGTCCGGGGAAGAGATCGCCAAGGTCATCGCCGGCGAGAAGATCGACCGTTCGGACGATGACGACGTGCCGCCGGTCAGCAGCGAAGGCAGCCACGCGGCGGTGCCCAAGGCGGGCAAGCCCAAGCGCTCCGACCTCGGCGGCGAGGGCGGCATGGAGCCGCAACCGCAGTGATGCGGCCGATCGCCCGGAACACAGGAGCCCGCCAGCACTGCCGGCGGGCGCTGGTCATTCGGCCCGGTTGAAGAGGCCGGCGGGGCAAGGGTTATTCGTAGATCTGCTTGCCGAGCTCGGTGTTTTCCAGCGGATCGAACTTGCCGTCGTTCTCGACGATGCCTTCGTCCACGATCAGGGCGCCGGCCGTCCCGGCGAGCACCGCGATACAGCCGGAGCCTCCGAACGCCAGCACTCCCAGCAGGACCAGCGTTGTCATTTTGGTCGTCATTGCGATAACTCCTCCTCAAGGGCGCGCCGCGGCCGATCGGCCTGGCGATCGGTTCGAAGCCGAAGCGCCGAACGGTGATTTGCCAGTATAATGATGGAATTGGGTGCTTCTGTGAAGCCCCTGTCGCAGAAGTGATCGGCCCTAGAAATGGATCGCCCTGCCATAG
>JACZTQ010000365.1 GCA_022573605.1 Pseudomonadota bacterium
CGCCCCGACGCCAACCCCAACCCCCACCCCGGTCAGGCCCGGCAATGACCCGGTTCGGGATGTGCCCCGCTTCGCGCGCCGTGGTATCAGCCCCGCGACCACCATCCGCGCCGTTTCGGGACAGCGGGTTTCTCGGGCTCCGGCTCGACCGGCGCCGCGGCGACAGGCTCCGGGGTGGGTTCGGGCTCCGGCTCCGGGGCCGGTTCCGGCGCTGGCGCCACTTCTTCGACGGATTCCGGTTCCGCAGCCTCCGGTTCGGCCGAGGTCTCGGTAACGGTTTCCTCGGCCAACACTTCAGCGGGGGCTTCCGCTGCCGCGGTCACCAGCGGGGCTGGCTGGTCCGGAGTCTCGGCCAGAGTCTCGGCCGGAGTCTCAAGCTGGGCCTCAAGCGGAATCTCGGGGGCTCCGCCGACGGTTTGCGCCGGGGCGTCGCCGTCCTCTTTGGCCCCGTCCTCGACCGTTGCGGCAACCGCGTCATCATCCTGCCGGCGTGAGCGGCCACGGCCGCCGCGGCGCCGCCGCGAGCGGCGCTCGCCGGACGATTTGCGGTCTTCCTCAGCGCTCTCGCCAGTATCGGGGGCGCCATCGGAGCCGGCGTCTTGCGTGCTCTCGCCGGTCTGGCCGGCGCTGTCCTCGCCACCGCTCTCGCCCTCTTCACGACGGCGGCGCTGGCCTCCGCGTTTGCCACGGCGGCGACGCGACCGGCCTTCGCCCCGCTCATCCGGCCGCTCGTCGGGCTTCTCGTCAGGGGTGCTCTCGGGCACGGCCTCGACGGCCTCCAGCGAAGACGACGCCGCAACCGATTCGGCGGTGATCACCACCTCCGGCGTGTCGATCCGCCGCGTGCGGGTCTTCGACCGCTCGATGCGGAATTCCGGGCTGGTCAGCAGCGGATCGCCGTGGATCGTGACCGCCATCCCGTAGCGCTGCTCGATGCCGCTCAGATGCGCCCGCTTCATGTTCATGATGTAGTTGGCGATGCTGACCGGCACGGTCACCGTGACCTCGACCGAGCGGCCGCGCACGCCCTCTTCCTCGACCTCGCGCAGGATCGACAGCGACAGGTTCTCGTCCGAGCGCACGATGCCCTGGCCCTGGCACAGCGGGCAGGGCTGGGTGGTGGCCTCCAGCATTCCGGGGCGCAACCGCTGGCGCGACATTTCCATCAGCCCGAAGCCCGAGATGCGGCCGATCTGGATGCGGGCGCGGTCGGACTTGAGCCGGTCCTTCATCCGCTTCTCGACGGCGCGGTTGTTGCGGTTGTCCTCCATGTCGATGAAATCGATCACGATCAGACCCGCGAGGTCGCGCAGGCGAAGCTGGCGGGCGACCTCGTCGGCCGCCTCCAGGTTGGTCTTGAGCGCGGTTTCCTCGATCGAGGCTTCCTTGGTGGAACGGCCCGAGTTCACGTCGATCGCCACCAGCGCCTCGGTGATGCCGATGACGATGTAGCCGCCGGAGCGCAACTGCACCACCGGGCTGAACATGGCGTTCAGGTAGCTCTCGACCTGATAGCGGATGAACAGCGGAATCTGTTCGTTGTATTGCTGCACGTGTTTGGCGTGGGACGGCATGAGCATTTTCATGTAGTCCTTGGCCTCGCGGTAGCCGTCCTCGCCCTCGACCAGGATGGCGTCGATCTCCTTGGAATAAAGGTCGCGGATCGAGCGCTTGATCAGCGAGCCTTCCTCGTAGATCAGCGTCGGCGCGATGGATTTCAGCGTCAGTTCGCGGACCTGCTCCCACTGGCGCAGCAGGAACTCGTAGTCGCGCTTGATCTCGGCCCGGGTGCGATCGGCGCCCGCGGTGCGGACGATCAGGCCCATGCCGGCCGGCACCTCGAGCTCGCCGGTGATGTCGCGCAGCCGTTTGCGGTCGCCGGCGTTGGTGATCTTGCGGCTGATGCCGCCGCCGCGCGCGGTGTTGGGCATCAGCACGCAATAGCGGCCGGCCAGCGACAGGTAGGTGGTCAGCGCTGCGCCCTTGTTGCCGCGCTCCTCCTTGACGACCTGGACCAGCATGATCTGGCGAACCTTGACCACGTCCTGGATCTTGTAGTGGCGGCGGCGCTTGGCGCGGAACTTGGCGGCCTCCTCCTGAGTGTCGTCGGCGCCGATCGATTCGACTGCCTCGGCGGCCTCGGCGGCCTCGGCGGCAACCTCTGCGCCCTCGTCCTGCTCCTGGACACGGGAGCGGCGCTTGCGCGGGCGGGCCGGTTTCGTCACCTTCTCGGCCGCGGGTTCATCCGGGGTTTCGGCTGTGGTTTCGGCTGTGGTTTCGGCTGTGGTTTCGGCTGTGGTTTCGGCCGGAATTTCAGCGGTGTCGTCGCCCGCGGGGGCATCTTCAGCGGCATCGCCGGGCGCGGCCTCACCGGTGGAGTCGCCATCGGCGGCGGCAACGGTTGCTTCGGGGCTGGCTTTTTCGGCCACGGGTTCGTTGGCGCTGACCGCTTCGGGGGCTTCGTCCACCGGCGCTGGCGGAACCTTTTTCCGGGTCCGCTTTCTGGCGGGTTTGGCCTTGGGCTTGGTTTTCGCTTCGGCCTCGCTCGGTTTCGGCGCGGCATCGATGACGTCTTCCGAGACCGAATCGTCATCGTCGAGGCCGGCGCTTTCGGCGATCGACTTCGGCGTTACGCCCGGCTCTTCCGCCTCGGCCTCGCCGCTGCCGGCATCGTCATCCGGCAGGCCGGCGATCTCCAGACCCCTCACTTGCGGGGCAGGGGCCTCGGCAGTGGTCGTGGCGCCATC
>JACZTQ010000061.1 GCA_022573605.1 Pseudomonadota bacterium
TGGTCAACCTGGAGACCGGCGAGACCGCCGCGACCTACGAGAGCCTGAGCATGAATGTCGATCTGGAGGCGCGCCGCTCGGCGCCCTATCCGGACCGGGCTCGGGAACGCATCGGGCGCCTGCGCGCGCTCCACGCCACCCTGGCGCGCCCGAAGCTGGCGGGAAATCCCCTGGGCATCCGCCGGAAAGCCTGAGCGCGGGCCTTTTCCCCGCCGGGATATGGGCTTAGGGTTCGGGTGGAGTGCGGCAAACGGCACGGGGGATATGCGGGAGAACGGGAATTACCGCGCACTCAGGCGCCTGCGCATCGGGGCGTGGCAGTTGCGCCACCGGTTGAAGCGCGCCGATGTGCGCCGTCAGTTCACCCGGTGGCAGCTCACCCTGTGGCCGATCGCCGTCGCCATCGGCGTCGTCACCGGCTACGCGGTGATTCTGTTCCGCAGCGGGATCTCGGGGCTCGAGACCCTGTTCTACGGCGCCAGCGACGAGATCATCCATTCCGTCGCCGCGGCGCTGCCCTGGTATCTGGTGCTGTCGGTGCCGATCGCGGGCGGGCTGGTGGTCGGTCTGATCCTGACCGTCTCGACCCGGGATGCCCGGGCGCGCGGGGTCGACGCCAGGGATCAGGGATCAGGTATCAGGTATCGGGTGGGATGCCCGGGCGCGCGGGGTCGACGCGGTGATCGAGGCGGCGGCGCTCCAGGATGGCAAGGTCGACCGCAAACTCGGCATCGCCTCGTCGCTGGCGGCCCTGGTGACGCTGTCGAGCGGCGGCAGCAGCGGGCGCGAGGGGCCGGCGATCCACATCGGGGCGGTGCTGGCCTCCTGGGTGTCCGAGCGATTGCGCGCGCCGCCGGTCACGGCCCGCGTGATCCTGGGTTGCGCGGCGGCGGCGGCGGTCTCGGCCAGCTTCAATGCGCCGCTGGCGGGGGCGCTGTTCGCGCTCGAGGTGGTGCTCAGGCACTACGCGCTGCACGCCTTCGGGCCGATCGTGATTTCCTCGGTGGCGGCGGCGGTGGTCAGCCGCATCCACCTCGGCGACATTACCGAGTTCACCTTGCCCACCCACTCGATCGGCTTCTACTGGGAACTTCCGGCCTTCATGATCCTGGGCATTCTTTGCGGCTTTGTCGGCGTGGCGATGATGCGCACGCCGTTCTTTGCCGAGGGGGTCGCCGACCGGGTCCAGCGGGCCGTGCGGATGCCCGACTGGCTGCGCCCGGCGGTCGCCGGCGCCATGCTGGGCGTGATTGCGCTGCAATTCCCGCATATCATCGGAGTCGGCTACGAGACCACCTCGCTGGCGCTGACGACGCAGATCGCGTTCGCCGCCGCGGTGATCTTCGCCATGGTCAAGGTCGTGGCCGTCGCCATCACTTTCGCCGGGCGCATGGGCGGCGGGGTGTTCTCACCGGCGCTGATGCTGGGCGCGCTGACCGGGTGCGCCTTCGGCGAGCTTGCGATACAGATTTTCCCGTCGGTTTCCGGCGGCCAGGGTCTCTATGCCCTGGCCGGGATGGGCGCCGTGGCCGGCGCGGTGCTGGGCGCGCCGATCTCGTCGATCCTGATCGTGTTCGAACTGACGGCGGACTGGCAGGCCGGGATCGCGGTGATGATCTCGATCTCGCTGGCCTCCGTGGTCGCCGACCGGATGGTGGCGCGGTCGTTCTTCCTGACCCAGCTGGAGCGCCGCGGCCTGCGGCTCTCGGAGGGGCCGCAGGGCTATATCGCGGCGACCATGCCGGTGGTGCACCTGATGCGCTATCGCGGCGCCGAGGACGGCGCGCCCGACACCGCCTGCTGGGCGCTGGTCGAGCAGGGCGCGTTGCTGCGCCGCGACGACACGCTGGAGCGGGCATTGGCGATGTTCGAGCGCCTGCGCAACAGTTTCCTGCCCGTGGTCGAGGGCGCCGCCGGCGGGAACACCAAGCCGGTATTGATCGGCGCGCTGTTCCGCACCGATGCGCTCGGCGCCTACAGCCGGGCGCTGGAGGAAGAATTGCGCGAGGAGCATGGGTAGCCCTTGGTGGATTGATACCGAAGCCCGGTGATCGGAACCTACCGCGGCAGACCCCTCCCCAACCCCTCCCCAACCCCTCCCCTTGTAGGGGAGGGGTTTCAGGTCGCTGCAAGTGCAACGGGATCCCCTCACCCTGAAAGGGGGAGGGTTAGGGTGGGGGTCGCGGCGCGCAGCGCCGCCTTCTTCCGCCCCCTCGAACCCCGCGCTTCAGAGCGCCTCGATGATCGCCTTCTCGCCGTAGAATGCCACGTATCCGGCGATCGCCCCGGCCTCGGCCAGCGGCGTCTCGTAGGACCAGGCGGCATCCTTGATCGGCCCCGACTTGGCGGCGATGTGGTAGTGGGTCGCCTCGCCCTTGTGCGGGCAGGTGGTCCTGGTGTCCGACGGATCGAGGAATTCCATGCCCGCGTCCTCGCGCGGGAAGTAGACCACCGGCTCGCAGCCCGCCTCGCGCAGGATCAGGGCGCGCGAGGTCTCGGCGATGACCGCGCCCCCGGCCCGCACCACATGGACGCCGGTTGCCGGCGTGATGGTGAATTTCTCGGACATGGTCCCCCCTCAAGACTGGACGCCGCTCGCCGCGGCTGATTGCACCCGTGCATACGGCATTTTCCGGGCATCGGCGAGTCAGCGCGCGGGCCGGGGCCTTGTGGGCAATCCCGGGCGATCCCCTTCGAATGCGCGGCGGTTCTGGTAGGGCGGACATGCTTGTCCGCCGTCGCCGCCACCAGGGCGGACAATCATGTCCGCCCTACCGGCTATCGGCGCCGGTCAGCAGGGCGACCAGCCTTTACGGCCCGGCTTTGCTTGCCCACCGAAAAACATGTTATTTCGATAATGCTGTATTATCAATGGGTTGACCCCATGCCCACATGTGGGCACGGTCGCCGGCCAGATGGGTTTGCCGCGATTTGCCTGTCGCGAAGCGAAGTCACTTTGCCTGAAATCGCTAAAGCGGCGCACAGGCGCGGGCCAGCCAGTCCAGCACGGCGCATCGCTCTCGCGGTCAAGCTCGCCGCCGATCTCCGCCAGCACCCTGGCGTGGTAGTCGTCGAGCCAGGCGGTATCGTCCGGCCCCAGCAGCCCACGATCGATCAGGCGGCGCTCGATCGGCGCCAGGGTCAGGGTCTCGAAGCCCAGCATCGGGCGCTCGCCGCCCTCGGGCACCGCGGGCTCGCTGACCGCGACCAGGTTCTCGAGGCGAATGCCGAAGCGGCCGGGGCGGTAGTAGCCGGGCTCGTTCGACAGGATCATGCCGGGCTCCAGCGCCACATCGCCGCCGCGGCGCGAGATGCGCTGTGGCCCCTCGTGCACGTTGAGATAGACCCCGACGCCGTGTCCGGTGCCGTGGTCGTAGTCGAGGCCCGCCCGCCACAGCGCTTCGCGCGCCAGGGGGTCGAGATCGCGCCCGGTGAGGCCGGCCGGCCAGCGCGCCCGGCTGATCGCGATCATGCCCTTGAGGACCAGGGTGAAGGGCCGGATCGCGGTCTCGTCGACCGGTCCGATGGGAACCGTCCGGGTGATGTCGGTGGTGCCGTCCTGATACTGCCCGCCCGAATCGACCAGCAGCAACTCGCCGGGAAGCAGGGTCCGGTTGGTCTCGCGGCTGACCCGGTAATGCACGATGGCGCCGTTCGGCCCGGCGCCGCAGATGGTCTCGAAGGCGATGTCCATCAGCCGCCCGGTGCCCACCCGGAACCCCTCCAGCGCGCCGACGACGTCGATCTCGGTCAGGCTCGCGCCGCGCGCCACGGTCTGCTCCAGCCAGTGCAGGAAGCGCGCCATGGCGGCGCCGTCGCGCCGGTGGGCGGCGCGCGTTCCGGCCAGTTCGGCGGCGTTCTTCAGCGCCTTGGGCCCGAGGCAGGGATCTTCGCCCCAGGCCAGAACCGCGCCGCCCGCCTCGAGCCGGTTCGCCACCCAGAGCGGGCAGGTCGCCTGGTCGAGCAGCACGGTCTTGCCGCTCATCGCCGCCAGATCGTCGCCCAGCCGCTCAGGTCGGGTGACACAGACCTCGTTGCCGAGATGCGCCCTCACCGCGCCGTCGATCTTGTCGGGCTCCATGTAGAGCGCCACCGCGCCGTCGGCTTCGAGCACGGCAAAACCCAGCGCCACCGGCGAGTGCGGCAGGTCGCCGCCCCGGATATTCAGCAGCCAGGCCAGGCTGTCGGGCTGGGTCAGCACCGCCGCGCCGGCGCCGCTATCGGCAATCGACGCCCCGATGCGGCGGCGCCGGTCGGCGGCACTCTCCCCGGCGAAGCGTTCCGGCTGGACCCGCACCGCCCCCATCGGCGCCGGCGGCTGGTCGGTCCAGGTCTCGTCGATCGGGTTCGGCTCCAGCGGCGCCAGCCGGGCCTGACTCTTGGCGGCGGCCTCGGCCAATCGGTCGATCTGGGCCTTGCCGTGGAGCCAGGGGTCATAGGCGACGACCTCGCCCTCGCCGAGCACGCGCTCGAGCCACGCCGCCGCCGATGTCTCGTGTTCGGGCACGACCTCGAACAGATCGGTATCGACCTGATTTGCCGCTTGCAGGGTGTAGCGCCCGTCGACGAACAATGCCGCCCGGCCGGCCAGCACGATCGCCAGCCCGGCGGAGCCGGTGAACCCGGTGAGATAGGCCAGCCGCTCGTCATGCGGCGCCACCGTCTCGCCCTGGTGGGCATCGGCGCGCGGAACCAGGAAGCCGTCGACCCCGGCGGCGCGCAGGCGCTCGCGCAGCGCCGCCACCCGGGCCGGGCTGGCGCTGCTGTCCGAGCCTTGATCGAAAGTCTGGAACATGATCCCGCCGCCGCCATGGATGTCGCCGCCATGCTGGCCTCGGAGCCTGCCCGGGGGCAAGCGGTAAAATCCCGGTGAGGCCGGACCGATGGGCGAATTTGTCACTTGCACCGAGGCAAGCAGCACGGCAAATTTCGCCTGGAAAGGGGGTGAAGGGTATGAAAATCATCGGATTGACGAGCCTCGCTTTGCTGGCGGTCCTGTACGCCGGAGGAGCGCGCGCCGCCGGCGATCCCGTGTTCGGGTTCTGGCTGGTCGAGACCCAGCGCTCGATCATCGAGATCGTGCCCTGCGGGGACAGTGCATGCGGGAAAATTGTCTGGTTGATAGAGCCGCTCGACGAAGCTGGTCAGCCGCGAACCGACCACCTCAACGGCGACGCCAAGTTGACCGGCCGGCCGCTTTGCGGGCTGGAGATGATCAACGGGTTCAGCCGTGACGACCCCGGCGTCTGGACCAGCGGATCGATCTACAGCCCGAACGAAGGCAAGACCTACTCCGCCTCGATGAAGCTGCGCGACGACGGCACCCTCAAACTCCGCGGCTACCTGCTGTTGCCGTTGTTCGGCAAGTCTCAGATCTGGACCCGCGAGGCCGGCGACCGCGGCGGGTGCTAGAGCAAGTTCTACCTGGGTGGAATTTGCCCTAACCCTCCGGCGGCCAGGCCAGCCAGGCGCCGGCCCGGCCGGCCAGCTCGCCCGGTTCGAATCCGATCAGCAGGCTCAGGCGGTTGCCGTCGGCATCGACGACATAGACCCGCTCGGCGATCCGGCCGCGCCGGAAACCGACCGCGATGCGGTAGCCCTCGAAGCGGCGCCCGGTGGCGTGAAAAAGCAGCGTCACGGCATCGTTCTCGCCATTCTCCAGGCGCGCGACCGGGCCACGCAGGTCGCGCAGAAGCGTGCCGCCGCCGGGGGTCTCCTCGGCGACCAGCAAGAGGTCGATGCCGAGTGCCGCCGAGCGCATGCGGGCGCTGGTCCCGGTGGCGTAGGCGGTGTCTTCGCGCGGAACCGTGACCAGATCGTCGAGCGCCACGATGCGGCAGCCGCAGCCGGTCCGCTCCGGTCCCAGCCTGGCGAGGCAGCTGAGCAGCGCCTGGCCGGCGACCTCGGCGCGGGGCGTTCCGGGAGCGGCGCTGGCCATGGCGGCGGCAGGACAGGCTCGAGCCGGCATGCCGCGGGCGAGGGCCCTCGGCGCGGCGGCGGAGAGGAACCGTTTGCCGGCCTCGGTGCTGGTCAGGAAAGGCAGCGCATCGACGCCGGTCCAGCGGGCTGATTCGCGTTTCGACAGTTCGGAGGGATCGATATTTTCGACGATGCGGAGCGCAACGGACAGGTCTTCCGGCCGGGCGGCGGCAATGATCGGCGGGTGCGACAGCACCACCATTCGTTGCAAATGCAGACTTTCCACCAGTGGTTGTCTCGCGGATTGCAAAGTTGCGCCATTATAGACACAGCCACATAATGGCCCTATTGTAGTTACAACCATTAAGAGTATTGTCCTCATGTAAAACCTGCTTGCGATTTCATTCGCCTTGATTTGTTGGTGTTTTCGTCACGAATCAGTTAGGTTTTATGATTGAGGCGGAAGCAAGGCAGGAATATAGTGATTGTTGGGAGATGTGCGGGTAAAATGCGGGGTGGCATGTTGACAGATACGCAAACGAGTTCGGGCGTCGTCGTTTGGGGCCAAGTCAAATGGTACGATGCCGTGAAGGGTTACGGCTTTGTCGTACCGGATGGTGGCGGCCCCGACATCATGGTGCACGCGTCCTGTGTGCGCGCCTTCGGCAAGATGGCGCTGGCGGAGGGCGCGCGGGTTCAACTCATGGCCGGCCAAGGCCAGCGCGGCCTGAACGCCAATGAACTTCTCGAGGTCGAGGAGCCTTCGAGCCCGGCGCCGGCGCCGGGCTTTTCCGAGGATACCCGCCCGACCGAATTCCTCGGCCCCGATGTCGAGGTCGGACCGCTGGAGCCGGCCCGGGTCAAATGGTTCGACAAGCAGAAGGGCTTCGGCTTTGTGAATATCTTCGGCCGGAGCGAGGATGTCTTCGTTCACATGGAGACCGTGCGCCGCTGCGGATTTCAGGATCTGGCCAGCGGCGAGGGCATGGCGGTGCGGACCTTCCGCGGCCCGCGCGGGCTGATGGTGGCGGAACTGAAGCTCTGGGAATCCGCGCCCACCGTGGACGATCAGGACTGAGCCGATGCCGCGGCCCTTGACGGCCGTCCTGGCTGTTTTCGCGACGCTGACCGCCGCCGCGGCTGCCGCCCCTGCCTGCGATCCCGAGAGGATCGAAATTCTCGCCGGCCCGGGCAGCCGGAGCTTCGCCATCGAGATTGCCGACGATCCGGAGGAGCAGGTCCGCGGCCTGATGTTCCGCCCGGCGCTGGCCGCCGATGCCGGGATGCTGTTCGTCTACGCGACGCCGCGCCGGGCGAATTTCTGGATGCGCAACACGATGATCGCGCTCGACCTGATCTTCATCGATGATTCCGGCCGCATCGAGAGCATCGCCGAGCGCGCCGATCCGTATTCCGAGCGGGTCTCGTCCTCGGAGGGGGAGGTGCGGGCGGTGCTGGAAATCAATGGCGGTCTCGCGCGGGCGCTCGGCATCGGCCGGGGCGACCAGGTGATCCACCCGGCGTTTCGGGAGGCGCCGGACGAGGTGCGTTGCCCGGATTGAGGGTGTCTGCGGCGCGGCTTGTCATGTGTCCCGGGCTTGTCGCCCGGGGCGCATTGCGATAGTTGCAGGGCGGCGGGGCGTAGCGCAGCCTGGTAGCGCATCGGTTTTGGGAACCGAAGGCCGCCGGTTCGAATCCGGCCGCCCCGACCACCAGGCCCGGACGGGCGAAAATCAGCGGGCCAACGCGAAAATGCGGGGACTCAGGCGCACTGAAGACAGGGCGGTGTCGCCGAGTTTCCGTCTGGTAACATCGAAGCGCGAGTCGCGAGTGATATTCGTGCGCAAATATATACACAATTCCCGTTGACTTCTGTCTTGGTATTGTGTATATATTTGCGCAGATATAACGAGCCGACATGGAACGCGACAGCCGCAAACTGATCCGCAAGCTCAAAGCCGGCGGCTGGATCGTGGTCGCGCAGCGCGGCTCCCATGTGCAGCTCAAACACCCCGAGATGCCCGGTCGCGTCACCGTCCCCCATCCCAGGCGCGACCTGCCGACCGGCACGGTGCGGTCGATCTACCGGCAGGCGGGCTGGCTCTGAGACCGGCCCCGCCAGCGAGATAAGGAGAGCCCCATGTTCTACATTGCCCTGGTCCACAAGGAGGCCGGCAGCGCCTACGGTGTCTCGTTCCCGGACCTGCCCGGTTGCGTCTCCGCCGGCGACAGCTTCGAGGACGCGGCTTTGAACGCGATCGAGGCGCTGGGGCTGCATGTCGAGGGCATGCGCGAGGACGGCGAGGCGATCCCGGCGCCCAGCCGCCACGAGGACATCATGGCCGCCGGCGACGCCTGGTGGCAGACCGAGGGCGCCACCTTCACCGCCGTGCCGCTGATCGAGGACCGGGCCCGCAAGGTCCGGGTCAACGTCAACCTCAACATCGACCTGCTGGCCGCCATCGACGCCCGGGCCAAGGCCCGCGGCCTGACCCGCTCGGCCTTCCTGGCCTCGGCCGCGACCCGCGAGCTGGTCGGCGGCTGAGCCGAGCGCGATCTCTCAAACGTGAAAGGCCCCGCCCGGGACAGGAGCGGAGGCTTGATCGTTTTGAGAACTGATGCCGACTATCCGCGACTCGTAAACGGATCCTTTACGGCGCGCAGGCACTCGGCGTAGGTATCGAGGATCCGCTCCCTCGAAGCGGTCTCTTTTCCGTCCCCTGGGTTTCGATGGGTGACCTTGCCCTCGATTCGGGCGATGTTGTCGATCAGTTTGTAGGCGACTTGTTCCGGCGAGTTCTCTCCGATGTGAACGACAGGCTGATCGGCCATGTGAGATTCTCCGCGTTTGCAATTGAGAGATTGGGCAATTTGACTGATTCGACCTTGTTCCGAAAGAGCCACTGTCGAGAAAAGCGAAAGGCCCCCGCCCATCCGGGCGGAGGCCGATCACATTGCAGCGGCTAGGCTCCGCTACTCGGCGGATTTGTAGGCCACACCGATCGTGAACTTGATCTCCGGATCGCTGGCCAGCTCTACCAAATCCCGGATGGCCAATGCCTTCGGGC
Source organism: Pseudomonadota bacterium (assembly GCA_022573605.1). Lineage (GTDB taxonomy): Bacteria > Pseudomonadota > Alphaproteobacteria > Rhodobacterales > Rhodobacteraceae > Thermohalobaculum. The sequence goes on from JACZTQ010000061.1 coordinate 8,988, forward strand.
TGTCGAGCCCGATGAAGTCCACTTCCAGAATGCCAATATCCTTGAATCGCATTAGGCGCGTCGGCCCGAGCTTCCCGTAAACAGCCTGCCACTCCTTACTCATAAGGAGCCGCCAGGGCACATTTGCCATGACCACGGTGTAGTAGTGCTTGGCACCGATCTCGCCCATAAGGGCCGTGAGGATCGCGTCGTTCCGTTCCGCCATTTCCTTCGTGACGGTCGCCGACAATTCCGCGACGACCTGTTGAATATTATCATCTCCGGTCTCAGACAAGTTTGCCAGCACCTGGATGCTTGTACCGAGCGTCGTCGTCTGCATATCGATTTTCGCCTCGAGTTTCGTCGCCCGAAGGTCAATCGTTGCCAGGAGTTCTGACCTCAGAGATCCGATCTGATTGTAAGGGACGACAATCACGATACCAGCAAGCACGACGACCGCGCCAAAGACTCCGAGTCGATCCATGAGGCTGACCCGCAGGTATCGCGGTTCGGGAGAGTCCTGCTTCTGAGGTGCGGCGGGGTGCGGTGCCGGGGCAGTTTCAGGCTCGGTCATCAATCACTCCATCTGTGGGAGAGATTATAGCGACCGGCGTTCGTTCGCTCAAGCCAACATTATCGCGAGCCGCGATAGCACCACCAGCAACACCATCAGGATGATCACGAGCCACGCCAACGGCGAGATCCGGTAGCGCGAAACCGAATGATGCTGTTTCATGCCGACGTCCTTTCGGTGCGTGTCCCCGCCGACTTACCGACTATATATGAACGCGGGGTTACTGGTGCAACGTGCACCTCAACGTGGCGCCAGTGTAGCACAAATCTAGGCAATTTTGCGTCATCGGCCTTCCTGCACCACTGACGGGCGGGCCTGAATGCCGCGCGAACACTGCAAAACCCGACATCGACACCCCGTGAAACCCCCTGTAGGGGCGCCACTGGTGTCAGCTATCCACCGGACAATCCACAGCTATCCCGCCACCGGCCAGCGGTTTTTGGGTACCGAAGGTCGCCAGTTCGACTCTGGCCGCCCCGACCACCGTTTGGCGACCTGAAAACGCTGCTGGCGGAACGGCTGGGCGCTTTCGCTCTCACCCGCCGCGCGCCGTCTTGCCGCGCTCGGTTCCGCCGCCACCCTCCGGCTCGGCCTTCGGTGCCTTCTCCGCGCCGGTGTTGGCCGGTGTGCCGCGCTCGCGGTAGGGGGTGCGGTTGAAATGCGCCCGGTAGCATTTCGAGAAATGCGAGGGCGAGGTGAAACCGCAGGCCAGCGCCACGTTGATCACCGACATGTCGGTCTGCAACAACAGGTTGCGCGCCTTCTCGAGGCGAAGCTCCATGTAGTAGCGCTTCGGGCTGCGGTTCAGATAGCGGCGGAACAGGCGCTCCAACTGGCGCGTCGACATGTTGACCGACCGGGCCAGTTCGGACGGGCTGACCGGCTCCTCGGTCGAGCGCTCCATCTTCTGGATGATCGAGACCAGCTTCGGGTGGCGCACCCCGATCCGGGCCGGAACCGACAGGCGCTGCTCGTCGGTGTCGCTGCGCAGCACCGTGTGGACCAGGGTGTCGGCGACCAGGGAGCCCAGATCGGGCCCGTGCTCGTCGGTGATCAGGTGCAGCATCATGTCGGCGGCCGAGGTGCCCCCGGCGCAGGTGAAGATACCGTCGTCGACGCAAAACAGCAGGTTCGACAGCTCGACCTCGGGGAAGTCCTCGATGAAGGAGGCGTAGTTCTCCCAGTGGATCGTGCAGCGCTTGCCGTCGAGCAGCCCGGCCCGGGCCAGGACGTAGGCGCCGGTGCACAGCGCGCCGAGCCCGGCGCCCCGGCGGGCCTGCTTGCGCAGCCAGGTCAGCACCGCCCTGGAGGCGGCGCGCTCCAGCCCGAAGCCGGTGCACACCGCGATGCTGGCGTCCCGCGAGACGTCCTCCAGCCCGCCATCGACGTTGACCGCGACGCCGTTCGAGGCGGTGACCGGAGCGCCGTCCTCCGAGACCAGGCGCCAGCTGTAGAGCGGACCGTGCGCCATCCGGTTGGCCTGGCGCAGCGGCTCCAGCGCGGCCGCGAACGGCATCATCGAGAACATGTCGCAGAGCAGGAAGACGAACTCGTGCGTCTTCGGGGCGACTCCGGGAGCGGGTAAGGTCATGGGCGCGATCGTTATCTTTGCGTTTCAGGGGCGATGCTCGGTCCCGATGCGGAGTGCATGCCAGAGCGCGACATTGACGCCGCTTTTGGCCGATCGTCAAGCGCCACCCTCGACATCCTGAATTCCCGTGAACCGCGGGCCGGAACCCCTTCGTTCGATGGTTCCGCAGGTCTGGTCAGCCGCATGGCTCTGCGCTATAGCGGCGGCGTGTAACCGATCGGAGAGGACGGAGATGACCCGGACCTGGACCAGGAGCGGCTGGCGCGACCGCGAAGCGTTGCAGATGCCGGTCTATACGGACGCGGCGAAGCTCGCCGGCGTGACCGCGAAACTCGGCTCCTATCCGCCCCTGGTCTTCGCCGGCGAGGCCCGGCGGCTGACCGCCGAACTGGCCGAGGTGTCGGAGCGCCGCGCCTTCCTGCTGCAGGGCGGCGATTGCGCCGAGAGCTTCGCCGAATTCGGCGCCGACAACATCCGCGACACCTTCCGGGTGCTGTTGCAGATGGCGGTGGTGCTGACCTTCGCGGCAAGGGTGCCGGTGGTGAAGATCGGCCGCGTGGCGGGCCAATTCGCCAAGCCGCGTTCGGCCCCGAGCGAGACCGTGGACGGGGTCGAGCTGCCGTCCTACCGCGGCGACATCATCAACGGCTTCGAGTTCACCCCCGAGGCGCGCAACCCGGACCCGGAGCGGATGATCCAGGCCTACATGCAGTCGGCGGCGACCCTGAACCTGCTGCGCGCCTTCGCCACCGGGGGCTACGCCGACCTGCACCGGGTGCTGGCGTGGAACCTCGATTTCGCCAAGGGCTCGCCGGAGCACGAGAAATACCGGCAACTGGCGGCGCGGATCTCGACCGCGGTCGATTTCATGGATGCCTGCGGGGTCAACCCGGCCAACTCGGCCAAGCTGCGCACGGTCTCCTACTACACCAGTCACGAGGCCCTGCTGCTGCCCTACGAGGAGGCGCTGACAAGGATCGATTCGACCTCCGGCCAGCCCGTTGCGGGGTCCGGGCACATGATCTGGATCGGCGACCGGACGCGCCAGCCGGACGGGGCGCACGTGGAGTTCTGCCGCGGCGTGATCAACCCGCTGGGGCTGAAATGCGGCCCCTCGCTGGAGCCGGACGAGCTGTTGCGGCTGATCGATATCCTGAATCCGGCCAACGAGGCCGGGCGGATCACCCTGATCTGCCGCACCGGGGCGGGCAAGGTGGCCGACCATCTGCCAGGCTGGATCCGCGCCGTCGAGGCCGCCGGCAAGAAGGTGGTCTGGTCCTGCGATCCGATGCACGGCAACACCGTCAAGTCGGATTCGGGCCTCAAGACCCGCCCCTTCGAGCGGATTCTGGGCGAGGTGCGCGAGTTCTTCGAGGTCCATGCCGCCGAGGGCACCTATGCCGGCGGCGTGCATTTCGAGATGACCGGCCAGGACGTCACCGAATGCACCGGCGGCATGCAGCAACTGACCTCGGCCGACCTCTCCAGCCGCTACCATACCGCCTGCGACCCGAGGCTGAATTCCAGCCAGGCGCTGGAGCTGGCCTTCCTGCTGAGCGAGGAGCTCGAATCGGTGACGCCGCCGCATCGTGAGCAGTCTGTCGGCT
>JACZTQ010000062.1 GCA_022573605.1 Pseudomonadota bacterium
TAAAACCAATCGCCCCCTTCACGGCCTCGCCCAGCCCCATCGGGCGCGCGGGCGCAAGTTCCGGGTAATGGCGCGCCTCGACCGCGTCGACGATGCGGTCGAGCATCAGGTTCACGAACATCGCCGCCACCGGGAACATCAGCAACGCCGACAGCAACACCATCGCCCCCAGCGCCAGCCCGCGCACCGCGGCGAGTGGCGTCGCCACCTCGCCGATCAGCGGCAGATCGAAGCTGACCGGCAGCAGCCCGACCAGCCACACGGCGCCCAGCGACAACCCGGCCAGCAACCCCAGCGTCAGCGCCAGCGACCAGGCCAGCACGCCGACGAAGCGGCCATCGGACAACTGCCCGGCGGCGCGCAGGAAATCGGTTATCAGAGCCATCTGATCAGCGCCGCCACATCGGGACGCGGCCGCTCCGGCGGCGCCGCGGTCTCGGTCCCGATATGGATGAAGCCGGCCACCGCCTCGCCCGCGCCGCAGCCGAGGAAATCGCGCCGGAACACCCGGTCGTAGGCCATCGGGCCGGTCAGCCAGTTCGCCCCCCAGCCGCTGGCCAGGGCCGCGTTCAGCAAGGCCAGGCAGACCGCTCCGGCCGAGAGATGCTGCTCCCACATCGGCACCTTTTCCGACCGCTTCGGGCTGGAGATCACCGCCACGATGACCGCTCCTTGGGTGAACCCCGCGACCGCCTTCGCGGTGGCCTTCTCGTCGAGCTCCAACGCCGCCGCCCTTGTCGCCGCCAGCGCCGCCGCCCGTTCGCGCGCCGCCCCCGCGATGACGACGAAGCGCCACGGCTCCAGCTTGGCGTGGTCGGGGCTGCGCGCCGCGGCGGTCAGGATGCGCATCAGGCCGGCGCGGTCGGGCCCGCCCGGCCCCAGCGTCTTGGCCGGGCGCGAGCGGCGCGACAGCAGGAACTCCATTACCTCTGGAATTGGATCGGGCATGCGTGCTCTCCGTAATTAGCCGACATTCACCAGGATCGGGCGGGTCAGGGCGCTCAGGCTCTGTTTTTGCCGCCCCTCGGCGTCGAAATTGTCCGGGTCGAGCCAGCGCTCGAAGGCGGCCTGCAAGGCCGGCCACTCGGCATCGACGGCGGCATACCAGGCGGTGTCGCGGTTGCGGCCCTTGTAGCTGGTGGCTTGGCGAAACACCCCCTCAAAGGACAGCCCGAGCCGCATCGCGGCGCGCCGCGAGGGCGCGTTCAGGGCGTCGCATTTCCACTCGTAGCGCCGATAGCCCGCTATGAACGCCCATTTCATCATCAGATACATCGCCTCGGTGGCGCCGGTCGAGCGCTGCAACAGGGGCGAGAAGTTGATGTTCCCGACCTCGATCGACCCCGCCTCCGGGGCGATCCGCAGATAGCTTGCCACCCCCGCCGCCGCGCCGTCCTCCTGGCGCAGCACGGCATAGAACATCGGATCGCCGTCGCGGGTCACCTCGCCCACCCAGTCCCGATAGGACGCCAGGCTGTCGAACGGGCCATAGGCCATATAGGTCCAGTTGCGCCCCTCGCGGTCGAGCCCGTTGGCGTCGTGCAGCGCCTCGGCATGGGCCACCACCAGCGGCTCCAACCGCACCAGCCGCCCCTCCATCACGGCGCGCACGGGGCGCGGCGGGGGGCTCCAGCCCGCGGGCAAGGGTGCGCCGACGGGATCGCCGGGTTCGCTGGCATGGGTCATGGGTCGGTGCCTGTGTCGCGTTCGTGGGCCGGGGCCTTTTGCCAATCGCCGCGCGATCCCGCAATCCCTTTTGTGTCTGGCCGCCTATTTCCGGATCACTGGCGACTGGCCTCGCACCGGCACAGTTCCCGCAGATAGAGCACCAGCTCGTCGATCTCTTCCGCCGTCAGGGTCTTGCCCCAGGCCGGCATCAGTTCCGAGCTGTCCACGGCATCGCCGCCGCCGGTGATCGCCTGGCGCAGGTGGTCGTCGCTGAGCTCGCTCATCTGCTTGGCGTTGGCGTGATTGCGCGGCGACACCGCCAGCCCGCCCGAGGTCTGGTTGATGCCTTCGCCATTGCCCAGCGTGCCATGACACTGGACGCAATACAGGCGATAATTTTCCTCCGCCGGCGCCGCCCGGGCCGGGGCAAATCCGGCGGCAATCGCCAGGACGCCGATCAGGCCGGCCAGCACGGTTGCGGATTTGGTCATTGCCATGCCCTCGTCACTTCATCGCGGCGAGGAACAGGGCCAGCATCTCGCGTTTGCGGTGCGACATCTCGATGCGCGGCATCCAGGTCTTCGGGTCCCAGTATTGCGGGTTCTCGATCCTGGCGTAGATCCAGTCGGGATTGAGCCGCGCCCCGGCGTTGGCCAGGTCGGGCCCCGAGATGCCGCCCATTTCCTTCTTGCGGAACCTGATCCGGTGACAGCCGATGCACGGGAGCTGCTTGGTGAACATGCGCAACGCCTTGCGGGCCTTGAAGTCCCGCTCCGGATCGACCACCCCGACCGCCATCGCGGGATCCTCCAGCGTCATCAGGTAATCGGCCACCGCCTCGGCTTCGCCGGCGCCGAGCTTCGCCGGGCAAGGCATGACGCTTGCCTCCCTGATCCGGTCCCTGCCATCCTCGTTGACGATATTGTTGAGGAACATCACTCCGGCGCGGCGGATCAGGGTCGGGGCTTGCAGCCATTCGACCAGCCAGGGACGGTTGAACTTGCTGCCGGCATAGAACAGATCGGGCGCCCGGCGCTCCAGAACCCCCTGGAAGGTCGCCGGCGCCGGCCCGGAGAAGTCGTGGCAACCGGCGCAGTTCTCTGCCGCCAGCGCCGCGCCGTCGAGCGCGGCGGCCGGGGACGCGGGCGCCAGGAACACCAGCCCGGCGACCACGATGACGCTAAAACGGACGCCACCCATCACTGGATGACAATGGTGCCCTTCATGCCCTTCTGGGCATGGGTCTCCCCGTCCTTCTCCTTGATCGAGCAGGAAAGATCGGTGATCGTTCCCGTCGCCACCGGGACGAACCACCATTCGGTGGTGCCACCCGGGTAGACCTCGATCTCCCGGATCGCGCCCTTGATCTCGCCGATCGTCTTGGCGCCGGGGCCAAGGTCGTCCATGACCTGGACCTTGCGCGTCCAGACCTTGGCGGCCAGGCCGAGCGAGGTGAAGTAGTGCTTGCTGTTGGAGGGGTTGTGGATCACCAGCTTGTAGAGCTTTCCGGTCTCGAAGGTCAGGTGGTCGGGGTAGAACTTGTGGTCCTTGACGCCGTCCTTGCCGAGATCGATCCGCACGGTGATCGGCTCCTGCTTGGACAGATCGCCCAGGGCGCTGGCGCCGGTGGGGAACAGCAGCGCCGCGGCCAGAACCGCCGCCATTGATGTCAGCAGCTTGCGCATTTCGTACTCCTTCTTCGATAGGGCATTTTCGGGCAGACGTTTTGCCTCCCCGGTCACGGAGCGTGAGTCTACCCGCTCGGGAGAATGGAAAAAATCGGGGAGTTCCCGGCACTTGTAGGGGAATTCCCCTAGTCGTCCGGCAGGCCCACGGCCATCTGAACCAGCGCCGCCAGCGACCTGGCCCGCATCTTGCGCATCACCCTGGCGCGGTGAATTTCGACCGTCTTGCCGCTGATCGCGAGACGGTGCGCGATGCTCTTGTTGGTCTCGCCGCCGACCACCAGCTCGAACACCTGCCGCTCGCGCCGGGTCAGGGTATCGAGCCGGCGCAAGGTCTCGTCCCGCGCCTCGCGCGCGCTGTCCGAGCGCAGGCTCTGCGCCACCGCCCGCTGGATGCGGTCGAGCAGCAACTCGTTGTTGAACGGCTTTTCGATAAAGTCCACGGCGCCGGCCTTCATCGCCTGGACCGCGACCGGCACGTTGCCATGGCCGGTGAGGATGACGACCTGAAGCGCGATGGCGCGCTCCGCCAGCTCGCGTTGCAGCTCCAGCCCGCTCATGCCGGGCATCCGCACATCGAGCAGCAGGCAGCCCGGGCGGCCGGGCCGGTAGGCGTCGAGAAAATCCTGGGCCGAGGCGTAGGCCTCGACCTTGAGATCGATCGACCGGATCAGCCCGGTCAGGAAACGCCGCACCGCGTCGTCGTCGTCGACAATGAAGACCGTGGGTTCATGCGTCATCGGCGACACCGTCATGCAATCCGGGCAAGGTAAAATGAAACTCGGCGCCGTTCTCGCCAGCGGCGGCGGCCCAGAGCCGCCCGCCGTGCGATTCGATGATCGACCGGCTGATCGAGAGGCCGAGACCCAGACCCTGGGGCTTGGTGGTATGGAACGGCTCGAACAGGTGTTGCCCGATCTCGGGCGATATGCCGTGGCCATGATCGCGGACCACAACCTCGATGGAACCGTCGGCAAGGGCGCGGGTGCGGATGGCGAGGCGGCGCGCGCCCGCCTCGGTGTCGCGCATGGCTTCGATGCCGTTATGGGCGAGATTGAGCACGACCTGCTGAAGCTGGATCGGGTCGGCGGTCACCGGCAACACGGCGGCGGCCAGATCGAGCTCGACCTCGACCCGATGCGCGTGCGCGTCCGAGTGCAGCAACGCCTCGATATCGCGGATCGCGTCGTTGACATCGATGCGCTCGTCGCGCGGCGCTTCCTTGTGGATGAAATCGCGCACCCGGCGGATGATCTGGGTCGCCCGCTCGGCCTGCTCGGCGCTCTGTTCCATCGCGTCGAGCAACTTCTCGCGCGATCCGTCACCGCCGCGCAGGCTGGTGAGACAGAACTGGGCGCAGCCGGAGATCACCGCCAGCGGCTGGTTGAGTTCGTGGGCCAGATTGGTCGCCATCTCGCCGATCAGGCTGACCCGCCCGACATGGGCCAATTCGTCCCGGTGGCGCTGCACCTGGTCGTGCATGCGTTTTCGCTCGGCGATCTCCTCGGTGAGCTTGCGGGTTCGCTCGGCGACCCGCCGCTCGAGTTTTTCGCGCGCCTCCGACAGCGCGGCGTTTTTCTCGGTAATATCGGCGTACTGTTTCCTGATCGTTTGGTCGGCACGCCGGACGGCCATGAAAAGCAGCCAATACAACAGCCCGGCGACGGGCAGGAAACCGAGCACCAGGTTTCTCGTCGACCGTCGCATGCCCGCCATCAGATGGGTCACGTCGGTGTAGAGTTCGAACACCCCCTCGACCGGGCCGCCGCCTTGCCGGATGGGGATATAACTCTCCACCAGGTCGCGCTCCTGAACGGTCTGCTCGAACGAACTCAGGATATCGCGAAAGGTCAGCTCGCTCGCCGGCTGTCCGGCGCGGGCGGCGGAAAAGGACCCCGGGTTATCGACTTCGGGCTCGCCGATCTCGCCCGGGTTCGACGAATAGACCGTGAGGCCGTCGAGGTTATAGATCTTGATCTTCAGCACCGGGTGCCCGACGGTCGCCGCTTCCAGCGCCCGGGCGATCGCCCGGGTTCTCTCCCCACCGGCGCGGGTTTTCAACTCGGACTCCGACGCCGACATCACGAACGAGGCGATTTCCGGCCATACGATGCGCGCCACCGAGCGCGCCAGTTCCAGGTTCTGCCGTTCGGCGAATTCGATCAGGCGCTGCTCCTCGCCCTGGCGATAGACGACGAAGGCGACAACCAGCGCGATGACCGCCGCGGCGCTGGTCAGCAGGAAAAAGCGGACAAGTCTGAACATGACCTCTTTGCTCCGCGGGTTCCACCGCCGCTCGATCGAGAACGCGTCCGGCGCGAGAGCGTCCACGAAACGCTGCGGGAACCTGCCTGGCGGCGCTCGGGGCGCGCCATCGCGCTTGATCGCATATCGGCTCCGGGCATTCCACGGTCATGCGGCGCAGTGCGACGATTGGCGGCAGTCCGGGCCGGTTCAGGTCTCGGTCGCCTCGCGCATGATGGCGATCAGCGCCGCCTTCTGCTCGAAGCCGACGCCGGGGCTCTGGTGCAGGCCCACCATGCTGTCCTCGATGCGCGCCCCGTCGGCAAAACCGCCGAACGGGTGGAACACGTCCGGATAGCTCTCGTTGCCGCCCAGCCCGAGCCCGGCGGCGATGTTCAGGGCCATCTGGTGGCCGCCATGGGGGATGCAGTTGGCGCGCGAAAAACCGTGCTCGGGCAGCAGGTCGAGGATGCGTTTGTACTCGACCAGCCCGTAGGACAGCGCCGGGTCGAATTGCAGCCAGTCGCGGTCGGGCCGCATTCCGCCGTGGCGCAGCAGGTTGCGCGCGTCCTGATGGCTGAACAGGTTCTCGCCGGTCGCCATCGGGCCCGCGTAGTGCTGCGCCAGTTCTGCTTGCAAGGCATAGTCCAGCGGGTCGCCGGGCTCCTCGAACCAAAACAGCCCATAGGGCTCCAGCGCCTGCGCATAGGCGATTGCGGTCTCGAGATCGAACCGGCCATTGGCGTCGACCGCGAGATTTTGGCCACCCCCCACCACCTCCAGCGCCGCCTCGATGCGGGCGAGGTCCTGATCCAGCGGGACGCCGCCGATCTTGATCTTGCAGACCCGGTAGCCGCGCTCCAGATAGCTGCGCAATTCGGCCTTGAGGGCGTCGAGCCCCTTGCCCGGATAATAGTAGCCCCCGGCGGCATAGGTGAAGACCTGCTCGGCCACCTCGCCATCGTTCCAGCGGTCGGCGATCAGTCGCCACAGCGGCGCCTGCGCCAGCTTCGCCGCCAGGTCCCACAGCGCCATGTCAAGCACGCCCACCGCGACCGAGCGCTCGCCATGCCCGCCCGGTTTCTCGTTCGCCATCAGCAGCGGCCAGGCGCGGGCCGGGTCGATATTGCCGTCCTCGCCGATCAGCGCCTCCGGGTCGGCTTCGGTGAGGCGGGGGATGAAGCGCTCGTCGAGCAGGCCCTTGCAGGCGTAGCGCCCGTTCGAGTTGAAGCCGTAGCCGATCACCGGCTTGCCGTCGCGGATGGTATCCGAGACCAGCGCCACCACGCTGGCGGTCATCTTCGAGAAATCGATATAGGCGTTGGCGATGTCGGAAGAGATCGGCACCACGGCGTTGCGGATTTCGGTGATCCTCGTCATCGTCGCGCCTCTGCATTCCTCTAAACGAAAAAGCGCCGACATTGTCGGCGCTTTCGCGTATTATGCCGCCGTAAAGCGGCAAGCGGTCACCGTTTCCGGGCCGTAGATCATGCTACCGTTGCCGGTAGGAAGCGGTCACCATTTCTGGGCCGTGTTGTCAACATACACTCGGAGTAGATGAATTTCAAGATGCGCTGGCCTATTGAGGGGCGGTTTTCAGGACTTCCCGAAACCTGGATCAGGCAGGAACTTGAACACCGTGCGGACAATTTGCTCGAACTCCCTGTCACTGACGCGCGGCATCGGTTTCCCCGAAACCATGGGCAGCAGGCGAGACACCGAGACACTGCTGATCTTATCGCAAATCGCCCAGCCATCTCGTTGAATCGACCCGGAGCTTATCGGAACCGCCCATTCATTGTCACCTTGTGGAAAGGTCGTACACGGCACAACGACCACACAGCCACTCAGCTTGTTTCGTGGCGAGAAGATCACGACGGGGCGCCTCTTCCACATTTCCGGGGCCACCGCGTCAGACGGAAAATCGCACCAGTATACCTGCCGAATACGCGGCGCGCTCTTGATGATCGGAGGTCGGGTTTCGGGCGGTCGAGGCTCGGTGTAAACCGGGCTCGTCCGACCAACAATCGGCTTGTGATCTTCGAGGGACGTCTTGCTCGCGTCATTTTCAGCGCCCGGCAGATTCAACGTTTTGCGTCTGTGCCGATCCCCCATATTCACCCCTGCGGCAACACCCGGATATGCAAGTCCCGCAACTGCTGCGCCGTCGCCTCCGAGGGTGCCTGCATCATCAGGTCCTCGGCGCGCTGGTTCATCGGGAACATGATCACCTCGCGGATGTTCTCGGCCCCCGCCAGCAGCATGACGATACGGTCGATGCCGGGCGCGATGCCGCCGTGCGGGGGGGCGCCGTAGCGGAAGGCGTTCAGCATGCCGCCAAATTTTTCTTCAACGGTTTCAGGCGGGTAGCCCGCGATCCCGAAGGCCTTGTACATGATCTCCGGCTTGTGGTTCCGGATCGCGCCGGAGGAAAGCTCGACCCCGTTGCAGACGATATCGTACTGCCAGCCAAGGATCTCCAGCGGGTCCTGGTTCTCCAGCGCCTCGAGCCCGCCCTGGGGCATCGAGAACGGGTTGTGCGAGAAGTCGATCCGCTTCGCCTCCTCGTCCCACTCGTACATCGGAAAATCTACGACCCAGCAGAAATCGAAGCGATCCTTGACGGTTAAGCCGAGTTCCTCGCCTATCACATTACGCGCCTTGCCGGCCACATCGACGAAGGCGGATGGCTTGCCGGCGAGGAAGAACGCGGCATCGCCTGCGCCGAGTCTAAGCTGCATGCGGAGATCCTCGGTCCGGTCCGGTCCGATATTCTTCGCCAGCGGCCCCGCTGCATCGAAATACTCATTGCTCTCGGCAACGAGGAAGTCATCGACACTGTAACCTCGCATCCCAAAAGATCCTCCCGCCAACATCTCTTCGCGGGCCAGGTCATTGATGGCCTGAGTTTTTGCCAGTTGGTACAGAGGGTGAGAGGAATTGCTGATTGCATCATCTGGAAGAGATTGTCTGCGCCAGAAGATGTAACCCATCCCCGGCAGGCCCTCTTTCTGGGCGAACGCGTTCATCCGGTCGCAGAACTTCCGGCTGCCACCGCCCGGCGCCGGTATCGCTCTGATTTCGTTGCCTTCTTTCTCCAGAATCGAAGCGAAGATCTTGAAACCCGACCCTTTGAAATGCTCGCTAACCACTTGCATCTCAATCGGGTTGCGCAGGTCCGGCTTGTCGGTGCCGTATTTCAGCATCGCCTCCCGGTAGGGGATGCGTTTAAATTGTTCTCTCTCGTTGGCTGGCTTGGCCGTGTCGATCTCTGTACCACCTGAAGTAATCTTCCACGCTTTGTCGCGCCCGTGGTCTGCGAACTCCGCAAAAGTTTCCGCCATCACCGGCTCGATGGCCTCGAACACGTCCTCCTGCACGACGAAGCTCATCTCCATGTCGAGCTGGTAGAACTCGCCCGGCGAGCGGTCGGCGCGCGGATCTTCGTCGCGAAAACAAGGCGCGATCTGGAAGTAGCGGTCAAAACCCGCCACCATGATCAGCTGCTTGAACTGCTGCGGCGCCTGGGGCAGGGCGTAGAACTTGCCCGGATGCAGCCGGCTCGGCACCAGGAAATCGCGCGCGCCCTCGGGCGACGAGGCGGTCAGGATCGGGGTCTGGTACTCCATGAAACCCTGCGCCACCATGCGCCGCCGGATCGACGCGATCACCTTCGAGCGCAGCACGATGTTGTTGTGCAGCCCCTCGCGGCGCAGGTCGATGAAGCGGTATTTGAGGCGGGTCTCTTCGGGGTAGTCGAGCTCGCCGAAGACCGGCAGGGGCAATTCCTCGGCCGTCCCCAGCACCTCGATCTCGCGGATATAGACCTCGATCTCGCCGGTCGCCAGTTTGGGGTTGACCAGCCCGGCGGCGCGCGCCTTGACCTCGCCGTCGATCCGGATCACCCACTCGGCGCGGACCTTTTCCACCTCGGCGAAGGCCGGGCTGTCCGGGTCGGCCAGCACCTGGGTGATGCCGTAATGGTCGCGCAGGTCGATGAACAACAGCCCGCCATGGTCGCGCACCCGGTGCACCCAGCCCGACAGGCGGACGGTCTGGCCGACATGGTCCTGGTTCAGATCGGCACAGGTATGGCTGCGATAGGCGTGCATGGAGTTCCCTCGAATGGCCCCGGAATCGGCGGCGGCGCGCAGGCGCCGCGCGCCCGCTCACCGCCCGGTCATTTGGTGCCGGGATAGACTGGTTTAGGGTCGATGTGTCAAGGGCCGGGCTCAGGGCGCTTGCCCGATCGCGCCGTGGTAGAAATAGATGCCGAGACCCGAGGTGAAGACCAGTTGCCCGGCCAGCCCGTGCAGCACCGTGGTCAGCAGAACCGAGCCGAAGCGCAGATAGACCGCGCCGAAGATCAGCCCGGCCACGGTGGTGAGCCCGATGGTCAGCGGGTTCATGTAGAACAGATGGGCGAAACCGAAGGCGGCGCCGTTCGCCGCCAGCGCCAGCTTGTCGCCGGCGAACAGCGCGCCGTAGCGGCGAAAGAACAGCACCCGGTAGATCAGCTCCTGCGGCGCCGCCGAGAGCAACGGGTAGGCCAGCAGGATCAGCAGCCACAGCCCGGTGCGCTGGCGGGGAAGCTCGAGCAGGCGCTCGGGCACCAGCGCCAGGGTGAGGCCGATGCACAGCGCCGCCCCGGCCAGCGCAAAGGCTGCGATCAGCTTCCACTGGCCCAATACCGGACCGCGCCACAGTTCGCGGAGCGAGAAACCCGGCGTCAGGGCGAGCAGGACCAGCGCCAGGGCGGCGAACGACAGGATCACCGGAAACAGCGGATAGTGGCCGAAGAACACAGCCATCGCCACCGGGACGCCGGCGAACAGCACGACGAATTCGGCCCACAGCCGGGCGCGGGGCAGGGTCCCGGCCGTGGCCGGTGTGGGGGTGGTGTTCATGGCCAAGCTAAGAAATCCCCTGCTGCCGCTTTCCGCCCGGCGAGAAGGGGCAAGCACCGCCCTCGCCGATTTCGCCCCCCACTCCCTCTGGGCTGCGCAGGGGACCGTGGCCGCAGATGCGACCGCGTAAGCCCCGGAGAAGGGGCGGGGGGGAGGCTGCGGCCGCGCCGCCGGGCGCGTCGGCGCCGTCAGGCCAGCCCGTCAACCGGTCGAGCCCGCATCAGCCCTGCGTCGCCGGGGTGATCCTCAACTCGACCCGGCGGTTCTGCTGGCGGCCGTAACTTTCGGCATTCGAGGCCACCGGCTGGGTCTCGCCCATGCCGTAGCTGGCGATCCGCGCCGGCTCGACGCCGCGGCTGCGGAAATGGTTCGAGACCGAACTCGCCCGGCGCTCGGACAGGGCCTGGTTGTAGGCTTCCGAGCCGGTGCTGTCGGTATGGCCGACAACGTCGAGATAGCTCTGCGGATAGCGGTTCAGGGTCGCGCTGACATCGTCCAGGGTGCGGTAGAAGCCGGGCCGGATCGCGGAGGAATCGACCCCGAAGGTCACGTTCGCCGGGAAACTCACCACCAGAGCGTCGCCCTGACGGTAGACATCGGCGCCGGTGCCGGCCAGCGATCTCCGCAATTCGCGCTCCTGGTTGTCCATGTACTGGCCCACCGCCGCGCCGGCCAGCAGGCCGATCCCAGCGCCGATCAGCGCATTGGTTCGGGTGCTGCCGGGGAGCATGGCCCCGATCGCGGCGCCGCCGAGTGCGCCGATGAGCGCCCCTCCGGCGGTGTTCGGATTGTTCCGCACGTTCTCCGCGCAGCCGACCAGCAAGCTGGAGCAGGCGACGACGATGATTGCTTTCCTCAACATGGCTTTATCCCTCTGGTTATCGGTTTCAACGGTTTCAACGCGGGAATGCCAGGCCTCCGTCGCAAGACTCGCCCCGCCCGCGATCGGTGGCAGTTTGCCACTCTCCGGCGGCCGGGTCCAGCGCCGAATCGATCCGCCCCGGGGGGGCAGGCAATGCCCGGCGCGGCCGGCGGCGCTGATTCGCCATTCCGGTGCCGCCAAATCCAGCCGGAGCGGCGCGAGGCCGGAAAAACTCCGCCGAACCCCGGCATTTCGTCCTCAAAGCGCCCGGAATCCACCCCCGCCCGGCAACGAATCCCTGACAGCCCGCGGATCAGCGGTTAAACACTCGCGCCATGCGAGCCATCACCACCACCGATGCCCTGGCCCGGCTGTGCGCCGAATATGCCAAGGCGCCCTTCGTCACCGTCGATACCGAGTTCATGCGCGAGCGCACCTACTGGCCGCAGCTTTGCCTGGTCCAGATCGCGCAACCCGGCGACGCAAACGAGGACGCCGCGATCATCGATCCGCTGGCGCCCGGGATCGATCTTGCGCCGCTGTTCGAACTGATGGCGAACCAGAACGTGGTCAAGGTCTTCCACGCCGCGCGCCAGGATGTGGAGATCTTCCACAACCTTGCCGCCCTGATCCCGGCGCCGATGTTCGACACCCAGGTCGCGGCGATGGTCTGCGGCTATGGCGACCAGGTTGGCTACGAGACCCTGGTGCGCCGGATCGCCAAGGCCGATCTGGACAAGAGTTCGCGCTTCACCGACTGGTCCCGCCGCCCGCTCAGCCAGAAACAGCTCGACTACGCGCTGGGCGATGTCACCCATCTGCGCCGAATCTACCTGACCCTGTCCGAGCAGCTTCACGAATCCGGCCGCGGCCACTGGGTGTCCGAGGAGATGGCGATCCTGACCGACCCGGCGACCTATATTACCGAACCCGCCGAGGCCTGGCGCCGGATCAAGGCGCGCAACCACAGCCCGAAATACCTGGCCATCGTGCGGGCGCTGGCTGGTTGGCGCGAGATCGCCGCGCAGACCCGCGACGTGCCGCGCGCGCGCGTCATCAAGGACGACGCCCTGCTGGAGATCGCCACCGCCCGGCCCAAGGCCCCGGAGGATCTCGCCAAGCTGCGCCTGGTGCAGCGCGAGGCGCGGCGCCCGGAGGTGGCCGCCGCCATCGTCGCCGCGGTGGCCGAGGGCGAGGCTTGCCCGCCGGACCAGCGCCCGACCCTGCCGCCGGCGCCGCGCCGCCGTCAGGGCTCGGCGGCGGGCGCCGACATTCTGCGGGGGGTCCGCAAGGCGCGGGCC
>JACZTQ010000063.1:0-1389 GCA_022573605.1 Pseudomonadota bacterium
CGCCAACCCGGTGAATTCAGGGCCTTCGCCGAGGACCTGGCCGCCCTCGCCGGCGCCACGGTGCGGGAGCAGATCGCGCATCCCCCGGTCGAGCTCAAGTCCGACGGCTCGCCGGTGACCGCGGTCGATCTGGCGGTCGAGCGGGTGCTGCGCGAGCGCATCGACGCGGTCTATCCGGGGCACGGCGTGCTCGGCGAGGAGTATGGGTCGCGCGATCTCGAGGCCGAATGGGTCTGGGTCGTCGATCCGATCGACGGCACCCGGCAGTTCGCCGCCGGGTTGCCCAACTACGGCATCCTGATCGCGCTCTGCCAGCACGGCCGGCCGCTCCTCGGGGTGATCTGCCAGCCGCTGCTGGGAGACGTCTATCTCGGCATCGCGGGCCAGGGCGCCTGGCTGAACGGCGTCCCGATCCGCACCCGGACCACGGCCCGGCTGGCCGATTCCATTGTCTGTATTTCCGACCCGGACTGCTTTCGCGGGGCGACGGCCGACGGCTTCGAGGCGTTGCGCCGCGGGTCGCGCTGGAACGTCTACGACGGCGGCTGCCTCGGCTTCGGCGCCCTGGCGGCGGGGCGCCTCGACCTCTGTCTCTGCGGCCCCAACCTCGACGGCTTCGACATCTGCGCCCTGGTGCCGGTGGTCGAGGGCGCCGGCGGGCTGATCACCGACTGGCGCGGCAACCCCCTGACCCTGGCCTCGAGCGGCGCCATCGTCGCCGCCTGCTCGGCGGACCTGCATGCCGAAGCGCTGGAGATCCTGGCCCGCTCGCGGGAATGACGTCTGTGCGCCCCCTTTCCCGGCCCCGCCGCCATGCGTCCCCTCCCCCCGCCCTTCCCCGTCATCCCCGCGCAGGTGTTGTGTCCCGTGTGATTAAGCAGGGTCTCGATGGGCGCCTTGTAGGCGAGGCATCGGAGCCTGGTGCGGTTGTAGTTGTAGACGAATCTGTCGATGAACGCATTGCGTTCGGCGTGGGTGTCGAACTTGTTCTTGCCGCCGTTTCGTGCGGCAGCCTTGTGCTGGCGGATGGCATCGGCGATGCGCCGGTTGAAGCGTTCGACCATGCCGTTGGTCTGCGGACGGAACGGGCGGGTGAGCCGGTGCTTGATGCCGCGCCCGGCACAGGCTTTGTCGACCGGGTGCTCGCCGGTGGGCGGGCGGTCTTGGCCGCTGGCGAAGCGGTCGGTGAACTCGCCGCCGTTGTCGGTGAGGATGGTGTGGACCGGGTAGCCGAAGGCGTCGAGGAAGCGCTCGAGACAGGCCGCAACGGTTTCGGCGTCACGGGTCGTGATGACCTCGGCATGCACGAACCGGGTTGCCCGCTCGATCGCCACGAAGACATAGGAAGGCTGGCCACGCAGGCGCGTCAGGTGCTTCAGGTCAAGATGA
>JACZTQ010000063.1:1486-12645 GCA_022573605.1 Pseudomonadota bacterium
CCTGCCGGGCGCCGTCGCGAGGGCGTTGAGGCCGAGACGCTTGAGGCAGCGCGCCAGCGCGCTGCGCGAGAGGTCCGGCTTCACGCCGCGGCGCATCACCTCAAGCAGATCGTCGAGGCTGAGCCGCAGGTCCTGGCGCAGAACCCGGATCAGCTCCTCCTCCTCCGGGCTGGTGCTCTGGCCGAGATCATGGCGGACATGGGAGCGGTCGTGCACCTGCGCGCGCGCCTTCCAGCGCCGCACCGTCGTCTCGCCGACCCCGAGCTCCGCGGCAAGCGCCGCCACCGGGGCCGGGCTCCGCTGGATGTAGGCCCGCGTCTTCGGCGTCGTCGTCGCATTGGCGTGCAGCTTCAGTTGCATCGGTATCCCCTCTCAGCCAGCAACCGCAATCCCGCGGCAACACCCGAAGACTCTACACAATCACACGGGACAAAACACGAAGGCGGGGATCTCTCGAAGGTTCCATGAGATTCCCGCCTTCGCGGGAATGACGGCGTGGGGGTGGCAAGGGCGCACTCCGGCACGTCGGGGTCCCGGCTCGGGGGCCGGGACGGTGCGGTGCATGACCTCACCGCCGCAGCCTTCTGAGCAGCGACGAGGTGTCCCACCTGCTCCCGCCCATGTCCTGGATCTCGCCGTAGAACTGGTCGATCAGGGCGGTGACCGGCAGCCGGGCGCCGTTGGTCTTGGCCTCGTCGAGGCAGATGCCGAGGTCCTTGCGCATCCAGTCGACGGCAAAACCGTGCTCGAAATGGTCGTCCAGCATGGTCCGGTAGCGGTTCTCCATCTGCCACGACCCGGCCGCCCCCTTCGAGATCACCTCGATCACCGCAGCCCCGTCGAGCCCGGCCTTGACGGCAAAGTTCAGCCCCTCGGCCAGGCCCTGGACCAGCCCGGCGATGCAGATCTGGTTGACCATCTTGGTGAGCTGCCCCGCTCCCGGCCCGCCCAGCAGGCTGTGCGAGCGGGCATAGGCGTCGATCACCGGGGCGGCGCGGTCGTAGTCGGCCGCAGCGCCGCCGCACATGATGGTCAGCGCCCCGTTCTCGGCCCCGGCCTGGCCGCCGGAGACCGGGGCATCGACGAAGCCGATGCCCTTGTCCCGCGCCAGGGCCTGAAGCTCGCGCGCCACGTTGGCGCTGGCGGTGGTGTGATCGACGAAGACGGCGCCCGGCTCCATCCCCGCCAGCGCCCCGTCGCCGCCCAGCACGACGCTGCGCAGGTCGTCGTCGTTGCCGACGCAGCAGATCACGAACTCGGCGCCACTGGCCGCCTCGCGCGGGGTCGGCGCGGACCCGCCGCCGTGCTCCGCAACCCACGCTTCGGCCTTGGCCGTCGTGCGGTTGTAGACGGTCACCCGGTGACCCTTGGCGGCGAGATGGCCCGCCATCGGGTAGCCCATCACGCCGAGACCAAGAAACGATACCTTTGCCACTGTCGATCTCCCTCGATTCCGGACCACGCCCGGTTGCGGTTGAACCCGGCCGCCGGTTCTGGAACAAACGGGCCGGGGAGGTGCGGTACTGTGTGGGGCCGGGGCGCCCCGGGTCAAGGCCGAAGGGCGGAAGGACGGGACCGGAATGAGCGTGATCCTGCGCTGGCTGCTGCGCATCTTCGCCGTCGCCGTGATCGCGCTGGCGCTCGGCGCCGGGCTGGGCTGGTATCTGTTCTCGCGCTCGCTGCCCGACTACGGCGTCGAGCTGCGCCTGGCCGGGCTCGACGGCACGGTGCGCATCACCCGCGACGCCAACGCGGTGCCGCATATCCGGGCCGGCACCGACCACGACGCCTTCTTCGCCATGGGGCTGGTGCACGCCCAGGACCGGCTCTGGCAGATGGAACTGAATCGGCGGGCGGCGCGCGGCGCGCTGTCGGAGCTGTTCGGCGAGCGCACGGTCGGGATGGACCGGCTGGTCAAGACCCTCGACCTCTACGGCCTGGCCAGCCGGTCGCTGCAATTCCAGAGCCCCGAGACCCGGGCGGCGCTGGCGGCCTACGCCCAAGGCGTCAACGCCTGGATCCGCCACGTCAACGCCGAGGCGCTGGGGCGGGGCGCGCCGGAGTTGTTCGTGTTCGGCGCCGCGCTGTCGCCCTGGACCCCGGCGGATTCGCTGGCGATCCTGAAGCTGATGGCGCTGCGCCTCTCCTCCGGGGCGCGCAACGAGGTGCGGCGCGGCAAGTTCCTGCTGAACCTGCCGGCGGCAAAGGTGGCCGACATCCTGCCCGACGACCCGAACCCGGCGCTGACCACGCCGCGGCGGTTCTCGGAGCTGTTCCCCGGGGTGTTTTCGGGTGCGCGCTTCGCCGCCGCGGAGCCGGCGCGCGGCGACCCGGTGATGGACTTGTTCGGCCCGCCGTTGCGGCCGGAGCTGGCGGGGGCCTCGAACGCCTGGGCGGTCGATGGCAGCCGCGCCTCCGGCGGCAAGCCGCTGCTGGCCAACGATCCGCATCTGTGGCTGTCGGCGCCGGGGGTCTGGTACCTGATGGATCTGGGCGGCCCCGGCATCGCCGCCATCGGCGGCACCCTGCCGGGCACGCCGGTGGTGCTGGTCGGGCGCAACCGCGATCTGGGCTGGGGCCTGACCACGACCAACGCCGACGACCAGGACCTCTATATCGAGAAGCTGAACCCGGACGATGCCTCGCAGTATCTCACGCCCGAGGGCTGGCGCGCCTTCGAGACCCGGCAAATCCGGATCGAGGTCTCGGGCCGCCCGGCGCTGCGCGAGGTGGTGCGGCGCTCCCGCCACGGCCCGGTGCTGGAGGGCAACCAGTTCGGCGCCAGGGCGGTGACGCCGGAGGGCCATGTCGCGGCCCTGCGCTGGACCGCGCTGGCGCCCGAGGACCGGTCCATGAGCGCCGCCCTGCACCTGATGCTGGCCGGGGGCATCGACGACGCCCTGGCCGCCGCGCAATGGGTGCTGGCGCCGGCCCAGAACATCATCCTGGCCGACCGCACCGGGGTGGCGATGGTGGTCGCCGGGGCGATCCCGGCGCGCAATCGCGCCAGCCCGAGCCAGGGCCGCATCCCCTCGCCCGGCTGGCTGGCCGAGAACGACTGGCTCGGCATCCGTCCGGCGATCCTGAACCCCCGGGTGATCCGCCCGGCCTCGGGGGCGGTGGCCAACGCCAACAACCGGATCACCGATGCGCCCTTCCCGAACCATATCAGCTTCGACTGGGGCTATCCCTACCGCATCCAGCGGATCGAGAAGGAGCTGTCGGGGCGCGCCTACCACTCGCGCGAGGGCTTTGTTGCGTTGCAGAACGACGCCGTCTCGGAGATGGCGCGCTCGATCCTGCCGCTGATCGCCCGCGACCTGTGGTGGGCCCGGGAGGCCGGCGGCGGCGAGGATGAGCGGCGGCGCCAGGCGCTCGAGATGCTGGCGCGCTGGAACGGCGAGATGGACCGCCACAGCCCCGAGCCGCTGATCTTCTCGGAATGGATGCGGATGCTGACCCGGCGCCTCGCGGCGGACGAGCTGGGGCCGCTGTTGGGCGATATCGAGGGGCTGCGGCCGCTGTTCGTCGAGCGGGTGTTCCGCGACATCGACGGCGCCGGCTCGTGGTGCGACGTCGACAAGACGCCGGAGATCGAGGGTTGCCCGGAGATGGCGGCGCTGGCGCTCGACGACGCGCTGGCCTCGCTGGGGCGCGAATACGGCGCCAAGATCGAGGGCTGGCGCTGGGGGGCGGCGCATGTGGCGGTCCACAAGCACACCCCGCTGGGGTTGTTCGGCGCGCTGGCGCCGTTTGTCAACATCTCGGGCGAGACCTCGGGGGGCAACTTCACCCTGCTGCGCGGCCAGAGCACGGGGCGCGGGCCGTCGCCGTTCGCCAATGTCCATGCGGCGGGGCTGCGGGTGGTCTACGATTTCGCCGACCTGGACGGCTCGGTGATGATGATCGCCACCGGGCAGAGCGGGCATCCGTTCTCGCGCTGGTACGACCACCTGGCGGGCGCCTGGGCGCGCGGTGATGTGATCCCGATGTCGATGGACGACGACGACGCGGCGGCAGGCGCGGTGGGGGTGATGGTGCTGCGGCCGGAGGAGTAGGGCGGCGGGGTGTGAAAGAGCAGGATTTCACGCGTGAAATGGGGGTCAAGTGTTTGCATTTGAAGGAAATACGAAAAATAGGGTCGTTATGGTTAATGGGAGTCTAACGCAGCGGCGCGGAGGCGGATTTGTCGGAGGAAGAGCCGCGAGCAGACATCCGCGGTTCCCGTGAGGGGTTCGCAATCTGACCCGAATCTGACTCTGGAAGCGTAGGCACTGGTGTCGAACAACTATAGTTTTCTTGTTACCTCATACGCTGCGGAGAGCCCATCAGTTGCCCGAAACTTGGTTCACAAAACGACGAAGCCTTGCCCGTTCCTGAGCATCAACAAACATAGACCTGATCACGTAGGGTTGCCCCATTGATCGACTTTTTCTACCGTCGGCAATGAACTCACCTACAATAGCCAAAGCGGGGTTGATTCTTCGAACGCTCCATCCATGCTGTTCGCTCAGGTCGCTGGCTGATACTCCACTTTCAGAGGTCAGAAGTTCGTTGGCTATTGTCGCGGCATCCTCGCGCGGATTTACATTTTGGAAAAC
This sequence comes from Pseudomonadota bacterium, assembly GCA_022573605.1. Taxonomy (GTDB): domain Bacteria; phylum Pseudomonadota; class Alphaproteobacteria; order Rhodobacterales; family Rhodobacteraceae; genus Thermohalobaculum. The sequence continues at coordinate 6,088 of JACZTQ010000063.1, forward strand.
AATCGGGTCAAAAACTTCAAATAGCTTGTGAGTTGCACGTATGTGACTGAATGGTTTGCCTAAACACTTTGATATTGAAACCATATCTTCCAATTCGAGTTCACCCACAGCCTCAAGCATCTCATTTTTTGAAGCATCCGGAAATTCTGCGACCACTTCTTCGTATCCGAAAATATCCGACCATCCATCATTGGACTTTTCGCTAATCCATTTTCCCAAGAATGCCGCATCTTCTGATAATTGAATTGAATCGGTAATGTAAGAAACTGCTTGCTCAATCGAGTTTAGAAGATCGGAAACGTCGGAGCGCCACTGCGCTTCGTCAACTTCGCCTTTAGCTGGATGAGTAACGCTGTATAGCGCCGCGAGAGGGCCTCCAACTAGCGGAATTCCGGATAGGACAGCATCGAATAGCTTGCGCGCGAGATCTCGTTTGGGAGAGGTATCCGGTGGAGCAATTGGCATTTATTCGTGACCTGTTTGAGAAAAACCAACGCGACTGTTCCACTCATGCAAAGCGAAAGTCAATGACGATTTCTGGCACAACTGAGACCAACACCGCCACTGCCGGTTGATCCGGAAACGGATCAAAAGCGGCCGCAGCGCGCGCCTGGAGCCCACCCCGTGTTATCGGAAACGGTTGCGCATACCCCCGCCCGGGGCACTTGTGGCCCGGGCAGCGCCCGATCCGCCCCCACGGGCGGGCGCTTCACGCCCACCCCCGGATCGGGCGCCGCCCTATCGCCCATGTCAGCCCGCAGGGCGGGTCGTCTCGGCCCACCATTGGTATCCGGTCGCCCAACGGAGGGTTCACAGAACCCAGTGTACGCTCGCTGTCATCCCCGCGAAAGCGGGGACCTCGGGGAAATTTCCGTGAGGTCCCCGCTTTCGCGGGGATGACAGGTGTTTCGCGGAGATGAAAGAGGGGCGGGATGCGCACCCTACCCGAACAGCTCGTGGCACAGCTCCAGCGCCTCGACCAGCTTGTCGATCTCGGCCCGCGTGTTGTAGCGGCCGAACGAGGCCCGGCAGGTGGCGGTGGCGCCGGGACGGGTCATCAACAAGCGTAGGGCGGGTCTCGACCCGCCATTGCGTGTTGATCGACGAACATGATTGGCGGATCAAGATCCGCCCTACGACGCTGATCGGCTCATCCCCTATCCACCTCGTCACCCGACGCCTCGCAAGGTATTGTTATGTCGCGTAGAGTTTCGAGTCGGACACTCAGATCGCCAGCACCACCTTGCCGGTCGCCCGGCGGCTCTCCAGCAGCTCCAGCGCCCGGCCGGCCTCGGCCAGGGGCACGGTGTGGGAGACATGGGGCGCGATCTTGCCGGCCTCGAACCAGCCGATCAGCTCGCGCAGGCTGGCCGCCAGCACCTCGGGCTTGAAGCGGTAATAGGCGCCCCAGTAGAAGCCGATCACGGTCAGGTTCTTGACCAGCAGGATGTTGGCCGGGATCTGCGGGATCTCGCCCGAGGCAAAGCCGATCGGGATCAGCCGGGCCTCCGGGTTGGCGGCCCGGAGCGCCGCCTTCCAGGCCTCGCCGCCGACCGGGTCGTAGACCACGTCGGCCCCGCCCAGCGCCTTGACCGCGGCGCGGATGTCGCTGGTTTCGCTGTCGAGCAGGTGGTCGGCGCCCTTGGCCCGGGGCTGCTCCAGCCGCTCGGCGCCGCGGGCGACCGCGATCACCTCGGCCCCCATCAGCTTGCCGATCTCGACCGCCGTCAGCCCGACGCCGCCGGCCGCCCCCAGCACCAGGAGGCGCTCGCCCGGCTGGAGCCGCGCCTTGTAGCCGAGCGCCAGGTGCGAGGTGCCGTAGGCGACCTGGAAGGCCGCCGCCTGGGTGTCGGTCATGGCGTCGGGCACCGCCACGCAGGCCGCCGCGTTCGCCACCGCGTAGTCGGCGAACCCGCCGGCGCCGCAATTGGCCGCGACCCTTGTGCCGGGGCGCGGGACCTCGACCCCGTCGCCCAGCGCCGCCACCGTGGCGCAGACCTCCATGCCGGGCGCGAAGGGCAGCGCCGGCTTCTCCTGGTAGCGGCCCCTGACGATCAGCGTGTCGGCGAAGTTCACCCCGCAGGCGTGGACCTTGAGCAGCACCTGCCCCGGCCCCGGCACCGGCCTGGGCACCTCGTCCAGCACCAGCCCCGCCCCCAGTTGGTGCACCCGCATCGCCCGCATGATCGTTCTCCTGGTCCGCTCCGCGTCCTGCTATAGCTTGACCGGCAGCTTATGGGGAGAGGGCGCATGGCACTTCAGGGCGCGGTCGGCGGCGCGTTCCGGCGCCAGGCGGAAAACTGCCGGCGGCTGGGCTCGCCCTTCACCGCGCATCTCTGCGAGCGGCTGGCGGCGATGCTCGACAAGCGCACGGCGCTTGGCCGCGCGGTGGCGGGGTGGCCGCTCGACCCGGTGGAATCGGCGCTGGCGCTGCGGCTTTGCGGGGCGCTCAACATGGTGGTGCGGGCGGGGTGCGCGCCGGCGCTGGCCCGGCACTATCCGCCGCACACCGATACCGGCGCGGCGCTGGACGCGGCCTTGCGCGCCGCCATCGCCGAGCGGGGCGACGATCTGGCGGGGCTGCTGGAGAGCGCGCCGCAGACCAACGAGGTGGCGCGCTCCGCCATCCTGCTCGGCGGGCTCCTGACCATCGCCGCCGAGACCCGGCTGCCGCTGGCGCTGAACGAGATCGGCGCCAGCGCCGGGCTCAACCTGCATCCCGATTGCTACGCCTACGACCTCGGCCAAGGGCGGCGCTGGGGGCCGGGGGACGCGCCCCTGACGATTCCCTGCGACTGGCGCGGCGCCGCCCCGCCGCTCGAGGCGGCGCTGGAGATCGCCTCGCGCGCGGGCTCCGACCTCGCCCCCGTCGATCCCGCCGACGCGCACGCCCGCGAGCGGGTGCTCGGCTATATCTGGCCCGACCAGCCCACCCGGCTGGAGCGCACCGCCGCCGCGTTCGTCCATGCCGCCGCCCACAAGGTGACGCTGGCGCGCGCCGACGCCGCCGACTGGGCCGAGGCCCGGCTGGCCGAGCCGCCGGAGCCCGGTATCGTCCGGGTGCTGATGCACTCGATTGCCTGGCAGTATTTCCCCAAGGCGACTCAAGACCGGATCACCGCCGCGCTGACCACGACCGGCGCGGCCGCGACCCGCGAGGCGCCGCTGGCCTGGCTGCGCTTCGAGCCGGACGGCAGGCGCGACACGGCGGCGATCCTGCTGACCCTGTGGCCCGGCGGCGAGACCCGCGCGCTGGGGCGCGGCGACTATCACGGCCGGTTCGCGGACTGGAGTGGCCCGTGAAGACCATCGGCGGCAGTGGCGCGATAGCGCCCGTCAGGCGCCCTCGGCCGGGATATCGCCCGACCCCGAACGCTGGCGCACGCTCGCCACCAGCTCGACCGTGTTGCCCTCCGGATCCTTGACATAGACGCTGTCCCAGCCGACCCAGCGGTGCTCGGCGGTAGAGGGCTCCAGCCCGTGGGCCCGGTACCAGGCCAGCGCCGGGGCCAGGTCCTCGGCCTTCACCGTCAGCGCCAGATGATGCAGCGACGAGCCGTCGCCCGCTTCGGGCTCGTCCTCGCCCTCGGCGGTGAACAGCGCCAGCACGCTGGTGTGGCCGGCGAACCCCTCGCCGATGCGCAGGAAGACGATGGCGTCCGAATAATCGCCCTCGATCACCTCGAGCCCGACCACGTCGGTGTAGAAGGCGGTCATCGCCGCCAGATCGCGGCAGCGGATCGCGACCTCGCCGAGATCGCGCACGGTGAACGGGGGAGCGGACATATTCTGCCTCCCTTGGGGCATCGGCAAGGTTGCACTCCCAGCCTGTCGCGGATCGGCGCTCAAGGCAAGCCCGGAGCGGTTCGGGATGTGTCTCGGTTCGACCGTTCGTTCACGGTCCGGCACCGGCACCGCTGTTTGAACAAATCCATCGATACCTATCGATACCTATAACGTACGCTCCGCTCGGATATCTGAAACCTGGGTGGAAAACATACCCGTCGGAATCGCCTACGTCACCGACGGGAGCCTGATCGATGACCGGCATCTGGATTTCGCCAAGGTCAGCTACGTCGTCATCGGAATTGCCACCGAGATTTCGGGCGGAAACCCACCCAGGCAATGGAAGGCGATCCTGCGCGGCTTTATCGGAAAGGCTTTTGGCGGTGGGGGCTCGGGTTAGCCCGAGGCCGGCTCGCAATGCTGAATCACGGCTACAGCGAGTATTCTCCTGACCCGCCCGCCACCCGGCGCCAGATGCCCCTTGCCGCAGGTCCGCATTTGCGCCATAGGCAGCGCCACCCCCCCACCGGAGCACCGACGATGGATTTGCGAAACATCGCGATCATTGCCCATGTCGATCATGGCAAGACCACGCTGGTCGACCAGTTCCTGAGGCAGTCCGGCGCCTTTCGCGCGGGTCAGGTGGTGGTCGAGCGGGCGATGGACTCGAGCGATATCGAGCGCGAACGCGGCATCACCATCCTGGCCAAGTGCACCTCGGTCGACTGGCGCGGCATCCGGATCAACATCGTCGATACCCCGGGGCACGCCGATTTCGGCGGCGAGGTCGAGCGCATCCTCTCGATGGTCGATGGGGTGGTGCTGCTGGTCGACGCCGCCGAGGGGCCGATGCCGCAGACCAAGTTCGTCACCGCCAAGGCGCTGGCGCAGGGGCTGCGCCCGATCGTGGTGCTGAACAAGCTCGACCGGGCGGACGCCGAGCCCGACCGGGCGCTGAACGAGGTGTTCGACCTGTTCGCCAATCTCGGCGCCGACGACGAGCAGCTCGATTTCCCCATCCTCTACGCCTCCGGCCGGGCCGGCTGGGCGGCGGCGGCGCTGGAGGACCCGCGCGACGATCTGGCGCCGCTGTTCGACCTGATCGTCAGCCACGTGCCGGCGCCGCGCCAGGCCGCCAATACCGGCAAACCGTTCCGGATGCTGGCGACCACGCTGGAGGCCGACCCCTATCTCGGCCGCCTGCTGACCGGGCGGATCGAGGAAGGCACAGTCCGCGCGGGCATGACGCTGAAGGCGCTGAGCCGCGACGGGCGCGAGATCGAGCGCTTCCGGGTCTCCAAGATCCTCGCCTTTCGCGGCCTCTCGCGCCAGCCGATCGAGGAGGCGCTGGCCGGCGACATCGTGGCGCTGGCCGGGATGAGCAGGCCGACGGTCTCGGACACCCTGTGCGACCCAAGCCTGGACACAGCCCTGCCGGCCCAGCCGATCGACCCGCCCACCATCTCGGTCACCTTCGGCATCAACGACGGCCCGCTGGCCGGGCGCGACGGCTCGAAGGTGCAGAGCCGGGTGATCCGCGAGCGGCTGCTGCGCGAGGCCGAGGCGAACGTCGCCATCCGCATCTCCGACAGCCCCGGCGGCGAGGCCTTCGAGGTCGCCGGGCGGGGCGAGTTGCAGATCGGGGTGCTGATCGAGAACATGCGCCGCGAGGGCTTCGAGCTCACCGTCTCGCGCCCCCGGGTGCTGATGCGCGAGGAGGACGGCCAGCGCCTCGAGCCGATCGAGGAGGTCACCGTCGATGTCGACGAGGAATTCGCCGGCGTGGTGATCGAGAAGCTGAGCCGGCGCAAGGGCGATCTGGTCGAGGTGCGCTCCTCGGGCGCGGCCAAGACCCGCATCGTCGCCCATGTGCCGAGCCGCGGCCTGATCGGCTATCACGGCGAGTTCCTGACCGACACGCGGGGCACCGGCGTGCTCAACCGGGTGTTCCACCAATGGGCGCCGTGGCGCGGCGCCGTGCCCGGGCGGCGCGCCGGGGTGCTGATCTCGATCGCCGACGGCGACAGCGTCGCCTATGCGCTGTTCAACCTGGAGGACCGCGGCCGGATGTTCATCGGCGCCGGCGAGAAGGTCTACAAGGGCATGATCATCGGCGAGCACTCACGCGGGAACGACCTCGAGGTCAATCCGCTCAAGGGCAAGAAGCTGACCAACATCCGCGCCGCCGGAAAGGACGAGGCGGTGACCCTCACCACCCCGGTGCGGCTCACCCTGGAGCAGTCGATCGCCTATATCGACGACGACGAACTGGTCGAGGTGACGCCGAAATCGATCCGCCTGCGCAAACGCCATCTCGACCCTCACGAACGCAAGCGCGAGGCCCGCAAAACCCGGGCCTGAGGTGAGTGGAGCGATGAATCGACCGATTCGTTTTCAGACCAGCTTAAGTCATACTTCAGACTTTGGTCCTAACGCTTTTCGCTGGTTGGATTTTGAGAGATCGGCTTTTGGCGCGAATCGAAGCCGGAAAATACGCGTTTTCGTTGTATTTTTGCAACTCTGGTGAGTCCGGGGCCGGAATTTCACGCAATTCGCGAAAATTTTTTCTCGAATGCGACAAAACCTGGATTAACCTGACCCAGGCTCACAAACGATGAGCGACCGGAGAGATAGGGAAAAATAAAAAATGAAGCATCCAGTAGATGTTCACGTTGGACAGAGGGTTCGCCAGCGCCGTTGGATGGTGGGCATGACCCAGCAGCAGCTTGGCGACAAGGTTGGCATCAAGTTCCAGCAGATCCAGAAATACGA
>JACZTQ010000366.1 GCA_022573605.1 Pseudomonadota bacterium
CTGGGCCTTGGCGGCGGGGGCAGGGCGGACCCACCCGGCATGGCTGGCGGCCCCGGCGGGCGGATGGGGTCACGCCGGTGAACCCTGGCCTGACCCATCCCTGGCGGCACGCCCCGGAACCCGGCGCCGTGATCGAGGTCGCCCCCGGAATCCTGTGGGCCCGGCTGCCGCTGCCGATGACGCTGGACCATGTCAACGTCTACATCCTCGACGACGGCGATCACTGGACCCTGATCGACACCGGCCTCGACTGGGCCAAGGGCCGCGCCGCCTGGGAGGCGCTGCTGAGTGAGTCGCAGGGGGGGCCGCTGGCGGGCAAGCCGGTGGGCCGGGTGATCCTGACCCATCACCACCCGGACCATATCGGCCTGGCGGGCTGGTTCGCGGAACACGGCGCCGAGGTCTGGGCCACCCGCATCGCCTGGCTGTTCGGCCGCATGCTGACCCTCGACCACCACGACCGGCCGACGCCGCAGCACCTGGAGTTCCGCCGCCGGGCCGGGATGCCCGATGACCTGCTGGCGGCCTACGCCGAGGAGACGCCCTTCAACTTCTCGACCTGCGTGGCGCCGATCCCGCTCGGTTTTAACGCCATCGCCGAGGGCGACGAGATCACCATGGCCGGGCGGCGCTGGACCGTGCGCTTCGGCCACGGCCACGCCCCCGCCCATGCCACCTTCTGGTCAGTCGACGATTCTCCGGGCGACGACAAATCGGGCGATGGCCTGGTGCTGGCCGGCGACCAGGTGATCCCGGGAATCTCCTCCAACATCAGCGTCTACCCGACCGAACCCGAGGCCGACCCGCTGGGCGAGTGGCTGGAGAGCTGCCACCGCCTGCGCGGCCATGCCCGGCCCGAGCACCTGGTGCTGCCCGGCCACAAGCTGCCGTTCATAGGCCTCGCCTTCCGCCTGACCCAGTTGATCGCGCACCACGAGCGCGCGCTGGCCCGGATCGAGACCGAGCTTGCCCGCGGCCCGCTGAGCGCCGTCGAGACCTTTCCCGCCATCTTCAAGCGCCCGATCGGCGCCGGCGAGTACGGGCTGGCGCTGGGCGAGGCGGTGGCGCACATGAACCACTTGGCGCGCACCGGCCGGGTCACCCGGCATTCCGATTCCGGCCCCGGCGGGGCCTGGAAATTCAGCCTCGCGGGCGGCTGACCGGCCCGGGTTCATCACAATCATGACAGATGCGGCATCGCGACCCAAAAAACCTGTTTCGCGTCCCCGCCGGTTGCGGCTATACAGTGCACCGATTCAGAGGTTGGATCGCCATGGAGGGGACCGAGATGGCCGAATACGAACACGGCTCGATGGATGTAAGCGAGCAACAAAAGACCTTTGCCGGGTTTGTAAAGGCTGCCGCCCTGGTTTTCCTCTTCTCCGCCGTGGTGCTGATCTTCCTGGCCATCGTCGGAACCTGAACCCTCCCACCCACGGAGCGGTTCATCCGGCGCCGGCCAGCGCCGGGACGGATGAACCGGGCGGACGGCGGCCCCGGACCGGCGCCCAGAGCGGAGACATCGCATGAAGATTGCCATTCCCAGGGAAACCCGCGAATTCGAGACCCGGGTCGCCGCAACCCCGGAGACGGTGAAGAAATTCGCCGCCCTGGGAGCCGAGCTGGTGGTCCAGGCCGGAGCCGGCGCGGGGGCCAATATCCCCGACCAAGCCTACCGGGACGCCGGCGCGAGCATCGCCAAGACCTTCGCCGCGACGCTCAAGGGCGCCGACGTGGTGCTGAAGGTGCAGCGCCCGGCCGAGGACGAGGTGAAAAGCTTCGCCGCGGGCCAGAAGCTGTTCTGCATCATGTCGCCCTATAACGAGCCCGCCATCATGGAGGCGCTGGCCGCGAGCGGCGTCGATGCCTTCGCCATGGAGTTCATGCCGCGCATCAGCCGGGCGCAATCGATGGACGTGCTCTCGAGCCAGGCCAACATGGCGGGCTACAAGGCGGTGCTCGAGGCGGCCAACGCCTATGGCCGCGCCTTCCCGCAGATGATGACGGCGGCGGGCACGATAGCGCCGGCCAAGGTCTTCGTCATGGGCGTCGGGGTGGCCGGCTTGCAGGCCATCGCCACCGCGCGCCGCCTCGGCGCCATCGTCACCGCGACCGACGTGCGCCCCGCCACCGAGGAGCAGGTCGAGTCGCTCGGCGGCAAGTTCATCGCGGTCAAGAACGAGGAATTCGAGCAGGCCCAGACCACGGCAGGCTATGCCAAGCCGATGTCCGACGACTACCAGCGCCAGCAGGCGGAGCTGGTCGCCGGCCATATCGCCAAGCAGGACATCGTCATCACCACCGCCCTGATCCCCGGCCGCAAGGCGCCGGTGCTGGTCGACGCCGCCATGGTCGCCTCGATGAAGCCGGGCTCGGTGATCGTCGATCTGGCGGTCGAGCAGGGCGGCAATGTCGAGGGGGTCGAGCTCGGCCGTGTGGTGGTGACCGCCAACGGCGTCAAGATCCTCGGCCTGGCCAACATGCCCGGCCGTCTCGCCGCCGACACCTCGTCGCTGTTCGCTCGCAACCACTTCAACTTCCTGTCGCCCTTCATCAAGGAGGGCGCGCTGGCGCTCGACGACGAGGACGAGCTGGTCAAGGGCATCCGTCTGACCGGCAATGGCGTCGTGGTGCATCCGAATTTCGCGGCCCCAGAATCCGCGGACCCAGAATCCGCGGCCCCGGAATCCGCGGCCCCGGAATCCGCGGCTAAGGAGGACTGA
>JACZTQ010000064.1 GCA_022573605.1 Pseudomonadota bacterium
CCTGCACGCCTTCTCGACCAGACTGCAGGCGGCGGTCGGCTCGCTGGTCGTGCCGCCGGACTCCGGCGAGGTGATCGAGGTTCTGGAACTGCTCAAGACCCTGCCGCTGGAGGGCGCGGTCGTCAGCGGAGACGCCGGCTTCACCTATGAGACCGTCGTTGACGCGATCCGGGAAGCCGGAGGCGACTATTTCTTGTTCGTGAAGAGCCTGCCCCCGGCCCGATCGGGGGGCAACCAGCCCGAACTCAAAGCTGAAATTGCCCACGCCTTCGGCGACGATTCCCCCCTCAAGGGTTGCCGCCGAACCGGGCATTCCCGGCAAGCCGCGTGATCCGCCCGATCTCAAGCGGGCGCGGACGGTCGATGCCGGGCATGGCCGGATCGAGACGCGGCGCATTGCCGTGCGCACCAAACTGCCGTCGCGCCTCGACGAAAAATGGCGGGGCATGACGGCCATCTGCCGGATCGAGCGCATCCGGGAACTCAAGGCCTGTTGCACCCGCGAGGTGATCTACGCGATCACCAGCCTGCCCGAAGGCAAGCTTGAACCGGCCACGCTTTTGCAACTCGCGCGCGACCATTGGCAGATCGAGAACCGCCTGCACCACGTCCGCGATGTGACCTTTGGCGAGGATGCCTGCCGCGTCCGTAGCGGCTCGGCGCCGCAGATTCTCGCCGAGCTGCGCAACACCGCCCTCACCATCATCCGCCAGACCGGCCAGCAGCCCAGGCCGGCCCGCGAAGCATTCGCCGAACGAAAATGGGCCGCAATCAAGCTGATCATGGGATCATGAATTGAATTGCCCTGGGCCACCAGGGGGTAGCGGACCTGACGGGTATCCTCGACAAAGGCGTCGAGCCGCAGGCGCCAGGTGGTGCCCGGCCAGCACAGGCTCATGGCCCGCGCGCGGGGCTGGTAGACCGCGGTGTAGAGGGTGCCGAAGCCCGCCGCGAAGGCGGTCGAGTAGAGCGGCGGCTTGAGGAAGGCGGCGATGAACCTGGCCTTCGGCTCGCGGTGCAGGGTGAGGCGCCGCAACAGGTGGCGCTCGCGCTCGACGGTGGCGGCGAAGCGGGCGTGGCTGGCCCACTCGACCCGCTCCTGGTGGTTGGTGGCGACCGCCGCGTGGGTGATCAGGGCCGGCCGGTCGGGCGCCAGGTAGGCGGTGACGAACTGGCGCTTGGCGTCGATCGCGGTGACGTTGTAGCTCATTTGGCAGGGAATCCGGGCCAGCGCCCTTGCCGCCTCGCCGGCCGTCTCGCAGGTCTGCAACACGTAGCGCAGGATCAGCGGCACGCCGAAGCCGTCGCCCACCACGCGCCGCCCGCCAAAGGTCGGCGACAGCGCCAGCCCGGCGTCGTTGATGCCGTCGACCAGGCCCCAGAGCCCGTCCGAGGCGCCCATCACCGCCCTTCCCTGCCACTCGGTGCACAGCACCAGCGCGTCGAAGGCATCCGGGCTGTAATCGTTGCGCACCATCACCGGCTCGGCTCCGGGCCAGATCGCCTGGCTGCATGCCGCCAGGTAAGGCCGCGGGCAGTAGAAGCTCAGAAAGCGGGCCTGCCGGTCGCCGCCCCCGGCCCGCTCGCACAGCGTCTGGTAGAGCGGCGCGATCTCGGGCATGTGCTCGCGTATCGCCCTCAGCCCATCGCGATAGGATGGACGCGCCTCCAGCCCCTCGCGCGACCACCAGCGGCGGTAGCCGGGCCAGAATCCGGCGAACAGCCCGGACCATTTCGGGCCCGGCTGGTCCTCCGACACGGCGCGGAAGCAGAGCCGCATCGCCGCCTCGGAGGAGCTTGAAGGCGGGGTCGGCGAAGGCCCGGGCCGAGGGCAGCGGCCGGGCCGCAAAGGCGCGCTTGAGGCCGTGGATCCAGCGCTTCGAGCGCTCGGTCAGGCGGAAACCATTGGTCATCGAGCGCCCCCGGGTGACCAGGATGCCCAGGTCCGCCCCCTCGTAGCGATAGTCGCCGGGCTTGAGGATGCGCAGGAAGAGCGCTTCGCGCTCGCTCTCGACGGCGCGGCGGTGATAATCGAAGCGGTCGAACACCACCCGGCCGTCCCCGAGCATGCGGTAGATGCCGCTTTCCGGCGCCCGGGTGACGATGTCGATGCTGTCCTCGGTGTGCTCGGTCATCAGCGGGCCGACGATGGCGCCCTGCCTGGTGGCGCAGGCCTCGATCGCCGAGCCGCGGCAGTCGATCCGTTTCATCACCTTGATCTCGCCCTCGCCGACGATCTCGTGCTCGTGGCGGCGGAAATCGGCCTCCGACCTGATGAAGAAGGTGGTGTGGCCGCTGTCGCCGAAGGCCGATTGCAGCACCAGGTCGTGGTCGATCCCGGCCTGGTCGCAGACCTTGCGCAAATGCGCGTAGTTCCTGATCTCCGAGAGCGTGTTCGGCACCGACGGCACGCCGGCCTTGTTGCCGATGCGCACGGTCTCGATCTTGTTGTCGCAGCGGGTGCGCAGCTTGGCCTTGGGGAACCAGACCTCGGCGCCCAGCTCCTTGGCCAGTTTCTCGGTCTCCTCGTCGAACATCAGGAAGACGAACTTCGGCCTGCCGCCGCGCCGATTCACCAGGTCGACGACATCCTTGTGCTGGAGCAGGTGGTTGTTGATGTCCTCGATCGACTGGAACTCGGAATGGGGTTCCTCGGCCGGCGTGAAGACGTTCGGATGGCGCCCGTCGAAGCCGTCCAGGTCATTGATTTCGGCCAGTGGCACGGCGCCGTACATCGAGTGCTGGTTCAGCGGATAGCTGTCGAGATAGACCACCTGCGCGCCCGCCAGCACCATGCCGTAATGGTGCGACTTGTGGCAGTCGCGGTCGACCAGCACGATGCCGCCGGGGCGCACCAGCGCCTGCACCACGATCTTGTTGCAGGTCGAGGTGCCGTTGGTGGCAAAAAAGGTCTGCTTGGCGCCGAAGGCCCGCGCCGCCAGTCCCTGCGCCTCCTTGATGGTGCCGTGCGGCTCCAGCAGACTGTCGAGCCCGCCGGAAGTCGACGAGGCCTCGGCCAGGAAGATGTTGGGGCCGTAGCGATCAACCGCGACCTGTTCAACGCCTACGTCGAGACCCAGTTGGCCCCGACCCTGAAGCCCGGCGATGTGGTGATCCCCGGATCAGGTCCGGGGCAGGCTCTCGACAACCTCTCGAGCCACAAAAGCACCTATGCCGCCGAGGTCCTGAAATCGCGCGGCGCGTCGTTCCTGTTCCTGCCGCCCCCGGATCAGGTCCGGGGCAGGCTATACAGCCCCGACCCCCGATCAGGCCGGGGGCAGGCTCTGAACCCCATCGAAATGGCCTTCGCAAAGCTCAAGGCCCTGATCCGAAAGGCCGCCGCACGCAGCTATGACGCCTTATGGCAAGCCGTCGGAGCCGTCTGTGATCTCTTCTCAGACGAGGAATGCTACAACTACTTCAAAGCCGCAGGATATGAGGCCGATTAAATGCGACACGCTCCAGTGGTTTGAATTCGACATTTCGATCCCGAAATGTCGGGCCACCCCACTAGGTTATCCTCTTGATGTGGTTTGATTTTCCGAAGCAAAACAACCCGCCTGTCGGCGGACTGTTTAGTTTCGCTCAAACCACTAGTGGTTCAACCGAAACGGAAGAGTCCGGCGCCAGCCGGGCCTTTCGTTGAGAAAAGTTGAGCCACCACAAAAAGATGGCTGGTGGTTTGGGCCGACATTCCGGGATCGGAATGTCGGAGTCAAACCACTAGGGCGACAATTCGCTGAACAGCACCATCTGGGTCCAGGGAAACCGGCTCATCAGCACGTCGAGCCGGTGGCGCATGCCCTCGACATTGTCGTGCAGGGCGGCGACATGCATCTGCACACCGGCGATCGCGAAGGGGGTCATGGACAGGCTCGCTCCTGGTTTTCTCCGTTTGCATCGAGACTAGCTCGACCCTTGCGGAACAAGCAACCGCTTCGCGTTGATACCGGGCAGCACCGCCGCCGGCACCAGGCGTAGGGTGGGTGGAACCCACCGGTGCCCGAAGGTGTTTGCGCGAGCAGTGGTGGGTTGGCGCCCACCCTACGCCTCACCCGGACGGCAAACGGTGTTCCAGCGGCGGCGCGTGCTATATTGCCGCGACGCGGCCCCGCCCCGATGCGGTGGCGCTGACAGAGGGACACCGGACACCCGAATGGATATCGTCGTCTTCGCGCTTTCGGCCCTGGCCCTGGCGCTGGCGCTGGTCGCCCTGGCGGTGCCGCTGGCCCGGCGCATCGGCCTGCCCCTGCCGGTCGTCATCGCCGGCGCCGGGCTGATGGCGGGCGCCACGGCGGCGCTGACCGACTTCACCCTGGCCGGGGCGACGCTGTCGGCCTACGACCTCTGGTTTGTCGAACAGGTCGCCTTCGATTCCACCTCCCTGCTCTACATCTTCCTGCCGCCGCTGCTGTTCGAGATGGCGCTGGCGGTGAACGTGCGCCGCCTGCTCGACGATATCGTCGGGGTCGCCGTGATGGCGGTGATCGCGGTGCTGGCGGCCACCGTGCTGGTCGGGCTGGCGGTCTGGGCGGTCACCCCGTTCGGGCTGGCCGCCTGCCTGATGCTGGGCGCGGCGGTGGCGACCACCGACCCGGCGGCGGTGATCACCACCTTCCGCGAGATCGGCGCGCCCAAGCGCCTGCTGGTGCTGCTCGAGGGCGAGAGCCTGCTCAACGACGCCGCCGCGATCGCCATCTTCACCTTCCTGCTGGCGCTGTCGGCGCCGGATGCCTCGCCCACCGCCACCGGGGTGATCTTCGGCTTCCTCTACAGCTTCGGCATGGGCGCCGCCTTCGGGCTGGCGATCTCGTTTGCGGCCTCGCGCATCTACCCCCTGCTGGGCCGCTCGGCGGTGGCCGAGGGCTCGATGACGGTCGCGGTCGCCTACGGCGCTTATCTGATCGCCGACCAGTGGCTCGGCGCCTCGGGCGTGGTCGCGGTGGTGTTCGCCGGGCTCGCCACCGGATCGAACGGCTTCGTGCGGATGGGGCCGGGCAACTGGACCACGGTGCGCGCGGTCTGGAGCCAGATCGGCTTCTGGGCCAACACCCTGATCCTGATGCTGGTGGCGCTGCTGACGCCCTGGATGCTGTCGAGCCTGAGCCTGATGCAGGCCGGGCTGGTGGCGTTCGTCTATGCCGGGGCCTTTGCCGCAAGGGCGCTGATCCTGTTCGGCGCGCTGCCGCTGCTGGAGCGCACCGGACGGACAGCACCAATGGACCGGCGCCAACGCATCCTGGTGTTCTGGGGCGGGGTGCGCGGCGCCGTGACGCTGGTGCTGGCGCTCTCGCTGACCGAGACCCGGGTGCTGGGCGAGGCCGGTCCGGTGCTCGGCGCGCTGGCCGCCGCCTTCGCCCTGACCACGCTGTTCGTCAACGCCTCGACCCTGGCGCTGGTCACGGCGCGGCTCGGGCTGGACCAGCTCTCCCCGGCCGACCTGGCCCTGCGCGAGCGCATCATCGCCGGCTCGATCGAGCGGGTGCGCAGCGTGATCCAGGATATCGCCGCCGCCCGCACCCTGGAGCCCGAGGCGCTGGCCGCGGTCGAGGAGGCGCTGGGGCGCCGGCGCCGCGAGGTCGAGGCCAAGGCCGAGGACCAACGGATCCCGTTCGGCGAGCGGCTGCGCCTCGGCCTGGCGATTCTGTGCGGCCAGGAGGCAAGGCTGATCCGGCGCGGCTTCGAGGAGGACGCCATCGGCCCGCGCGCCACCAGCCAGCTCCGCCTCGTCGCCGACCGCATCGCCGACGCCGCCCGGATCGGCGGCCGCGACGGCTACGTGGCGGCGGTCGAGACGGCGCTGGGCTCGGTCGGCGGCCATCGCCTGGCGCAGCTCCTGCAACGAACCATCCGCTGGGACCGGCCGCTGCGCCAGGTGATCGAGTTCCGCCTCACCGTGCTGCTGGAGACCGACCGGGTGGTGCGCGGGCTCCAGCGTTTCGCCAGCGCCACGGTGGCGCCGATGATCGGCGACGACGCGGCGGGGAATCTCGGCGAGTTGCTGGCCTGGCGGCTCGAGCGGGTCCAGCGCGAGATCGACTCGATCGACCACCAGTACCCGGCCTACGCGTCGGCGCTGGAGCGCACCCTGATCGCCCGCACCGCGATCCGGCGCGAGCGCCACCAGTATGTGCGCCTGCACAATGACGGGGTGATCGGCTCGGAGTTGCGCGACGACCTGATCCGCGAGCTCGACCGGCGCGAGCGGGTGGTGGCGCGCCCGCCGCGGCTCGACCTGACCCTGTCGCCGGCGGCGGTGCTCGACACCGTGCCGCTGTTCCAGGGCCTCGAGGCGGAGCAGCGCAAGGCGATTGCCCGGCGCCTGCGGACCCGGTTCACGGCGCCCGGCGAGGTCGTGGTGGCGGCCGGGGACCGGGGCACGGCGATGTTCCTGGTCGCCTCGGGGGCGCTGGAGGTGCGCGGCGCCGGCGAGGCGGAGCTGCTCTCGAACGGCGATTTCTTCGGCGAGCTGGCGCTGTTCATGCCCCACCGGCGGCGGCGCACCAGCGTCGTCTCGCAGGGGTTCTGCCGCCTGCTGAGCCTGTCGCGGCGCGATTTCCGCCGCCTGAAGGCGAAGGACCCGACCATCGAGACCCTGCTCCGCGCCGCCGCCGAGGCGCAACTGGGCAAGGAACCCCTGGTCATCCCGGAGCCGCCGGCCGAGTGATGCCAACGCTGATTGAGCATGGCTCATGTTGCAGCGACCCCCACCCTAACCCTCCCCCTTTCAGGGAGAGGGGACTGCGTTGCACCTTGGGGGACCTGAAGCCCCTCCCCTAGAAGGGGAGGGGTTGGGGAGGGGTCTGCTGCGCTGGGTCCGATCACCGAGCTCTGGTATAGCCGCGGGGCTTTACCCCGGACCGGCGGCGTCGCATTCTGTCAGGCGACAAGCCAACCCCGGGAGACGCGATCATGGAGCTTTTCACCGCAAGGGTCTGCCCCTACGCCCACCGCACCCGTCTTGCCCTCTTGGAGAAGGGGCTCGAATTCGAGCACATCGAGATCGATTTTGCGCACAAGTCCGAGCGCTTCCTCGCGGTTTCGCCCTACGGCAAGGTGCCGGCGCTGGTCCACGACGGGCAGACGATCTACGAGAGCGCGATCATCAACGAGTATCTCGACGAGGTCTTCCCCGACCCGCCGCTGCTGCCCTCAAACCCGGCCCTGCGCGCCAAGGCGCGGATCTGGACCCATTACTGCAATGAATACTTCACCCCCGACCTCTACGCGGTGATCCGCAACCGCGAGCCCGCCAAGCACGCCGAACTGGCCGCCAAGGCCGCCGAGCGGCTGCGCTTCGTCGAGCGCGAGGCGTTTGGCAAGCTCTCCGGCGACGGCCCCTACTGGTTCGGCGCGGCGGTCGGCCTGACCGATCTGGCCTGGTATCCTTATTTCGAGCGGCTGCCGGCCTGGACCCATTACCGGGGCCTCGCCATCCCGGAGGATTGCCCGCGTCTCGCCGCCTGGGCCGAGGCGATGGCGGCGCGCGCCTCGGTGCGGGCAATCGCCAACGACGCGGCCTATTACATCGCCAGCTACAAGGCCCGCGCCGGCGAACCGATGGCGGCGTAAGCGGGGCCATCACTCGGGATCAATGGGCCGGCCTATCGCCCCCGATCACCCCTTCCAGCCCTTGTGCGCTTGTGGGGGTCCTCGGCGAACCCGGCGGCGACCAGCAGGTCGCGCCAGTCGGTCTGGGCCAGGGCAATGGCGTCGTTCAACTTGTCCACCCGGCCTTCGCTCAATCGCAACGCGGCGCACCGGACCCGCTCGAAAGCCTCCGCCGAGAGGTTGTCCGCGAAGGGCAGGGCCGCGCCGTAATCTTCCTGCAACAGGCGCGTCACCTCTTCGCGTTTCGCCGCAGGGAACAGCCGCGCGACATGGTGTTGCACCAGGAGGGTGGGAGCCGCCATGGCCGGAGTCTAGAGCACGCGCGCCGGTGAAGGAAACCGATGGCGAGCGGCGCCAGGCAAACCCATTCCAATGGCGCCGGCAACCGGCTACGCTCGCGGCCGACCTGACGGTGATGCGGGAAACACTGATCCGATGCCCACCAACCACACCGGCCCGCCGGCCGCCGATCTCGTCCGGCGCGTCTCGGTCCTGGCCACCAGCACGCTGGCCAACGCGCTCGACCAGGCCGGGCTGCACCATAACGTCATCGCCCATATCAAGGCGGTCGCGCCCGGCTTCCGCTTTGCCGGGCCGGCCGTCACGGTGCGCGAGATCACCGGCGCGCACGGCGCCTACAGCTCGGACGATTTCGCCGTCGGCGCCATCATCGACGCCGCCGGTCCCGGCGACGTGATCGTCGTCGATGCCGGCGGGGCGGAGTGCTCGACCTGGGGCGGCATGGCCTCGCTGGCGGCCAAGCTCAAGGGCGTCGCCGGGTTGCTGGTCGATGGCGCGGTGCGCGATCTCGAGGAGATGATCGAATTCGGGTTCCCGGTGTTCGCCCGCCACCTGACCCCGACCACCGGCCGGCTGCGGCTCCGCATCGAAGCGATCGATGTCGCCGTGGTGATCGACGGCGTCGCGGTGGCGCCCGGCGACCTCATCGCCGCCGACGGCACCGGCGCGGTCTGCCTGCCCGCCGCCCGGGCCGGGGAAATCACCGCCCTGGCGGAGGCGATGGCGCGCGACGACGCCGGCGCGGTCGAGGACTTGCGCGCCGGGCTGAGCTTCGCTCAGGCGATGGCGAAGTACAAGGACATCTGATGGACCGCCCCGCCTCGCCCACCCTCGCCGCCACGATTGTCGATCAGCTCAAGGCGGTCGGCGTGCGGCGCATGTTCGGCATCCCCGGCGGCGGCTCGAGTCTCGCCCTGATCGAGGCCGCCGGGCGCGCCGGGATCGAATTCATCCTCACCCGCACCGAGACCGCGGCCGCCATCATGGCCGCCGTCACCGGCGAGATCAGCGGCATCCCGGGCGTCGTCCTCACCGGCATCGGCCCCGGTGCGGCGAGCGCCGTCAATGGCATCGCCTACGCCAGCCTGGAGAAATCCCCGGTCATCCTGATCACCGACGGCCCGGCCTCCTCACCGCATCAGGCGTTCGACCAGAACGCGCTGTTCGCCCCGGTCACCAAGCTGCAGGGCCGTTTGCAGCCGGAGAACGGCGCAGCGGATTTCGCCCGCGCCATCGCCACCGCGACAACACCGCCCTGGGGGCCGGTGCAACTCGACCTGAGCGCCGGCGACGCCTCGGCGCCGGTGGCCGGGGCGACGCCCCCTGCCCCGCCCCGGCCATCGCCCGCGCCCTCGGAGGCAATGCTCGGCGAAGCCGGTGCGCTGCTCGCGGCCAGCCGGCGGCCGATCATTCTGGCCGGGCTGGAGGCCCGGCATGGCCGAGCGCCCGGTGCCCTCGGGCAAATGGCGGACGCGCTCGGCTGCCCGGTGCTGGCAACTTACAAGGCCAGCGGCGTCCTGCCCGCCTCGCACCCGGGGTTTGCCGGGCTGTTTACGGGTGCTGCCGCGGAAGCGGACCTCATCCACGCCGCCGACCTGATCCTCCTGTTCGGCCTCGACCCGATCGAGATCATTCCCGGCCGCTGGCCCTATCAGAGCCCGGTTCTGGATCTGTGCGCGGCGGCGGCGACCCCGCTGGCGGTCGAGCCTGCCTGCCGGGTGATCGGTGATCTGGCGCAGATCACCAGCGCCCTCGCGCCCGATCTGACGCGAAGCGACTGGACCGCCGGGGAGATCGATGCGGCGCGGCGCGCCATCGTGGAAAAGCTCGCCCTGCGCGGCTTCGGTCACACCGCGCAGACCACGGTCAGGGCCGCGGTCCAAGCCGCACCTGCGGGCGCCCGGCTGACGGTCGACGCCGGCGCGCACATGTTCTCGACGCTCGCGGCCTGGCCGGCCGAGGAGCCGTTCGGGGTGCTCAAGTCCAATGGCCTCTCGACCATGGGCTATGCCCTGCCCGCCGCCATCGCATCGGCCCTGGAAGAACCGGCCCGCCATGTGATCGCGGTGACCGGCGACGGCGGCATCCTGATGTGCCTGGCCGAACTGACGACTGCGGTGGCGCTGGGCTGCCGGCTGACCGTCATTGTGATCAACGACGCGGCCCTGTCGCTGATCGATATCAAGCAGCAACGCCAGCAAAACCGGTCAATCGGGGTGCGCTATGCCAGCGCCGATATAGCGGCCTGCGCCGGGGCGATGGGGTGCCGGGCCTGGCGGGTGGAACCGGGCGACGATATCGCTCCGGTCCTGAGCGAGGCATTCGCGGCGGACGGGCCGACCCTGGTCGATGTCGTTGCCAGCGCCGACGGGTATGGCGACCAGCTGATGGCCCTGCGCGGCTGACACCGTCCCGGCGCGCTGCCGGGACGGCGCGATGGCCTCAGCTTGCGATCCGGTCGCGCTCTGCCGAGCCGGCGGCGGGTGATTGCGGCGCAACTCGGGAGCCACCCCTGCTCCGCCGCTGGTCGGCGCGGGGCAGCGGTACCACATGCGCATCGAGGCCGGCGGGCGCGGTTCGCCGGTTCTGGCGCAGCTCCGCGAGCGTCAGCCCGGCCTCCGGCCGCTCCACGGCGACCGCTTGCGCGATGTCGCCGATCTCAGAGCGCGAGATCCCGATGTCCTTCAGCATATGGTCGCTGAGGCGGCTCAGCGCGTGGTAGGTCTCGCGTTCGCCGCCGGCCCGGCGCACGGCCTCAACGAGCCCGCGGAAAGGGGCGGTGACCGCGCGCCAGGTGGCGTAGAAGGCGGCCGAGCGCGCCTCGTTCGCCTTGCGCAGATGGTTGCGCAGCTCCGGGTTGGCGTTGATCCAGATTTGACCGATAACCATGTCGAGCCTCCTTTGGCATTGACGGCGTATCGCCGTTATGGTTTAGATATTTTTGACCGTGCGCTGTTCGCTTTTTCGGCGTGATCTTTCTCTATTCAACGATATCGTGCGCCATAGCCGGCTCTACAAACGAGAAGTTGTTGCGCGACGAGTTAGAAAAACTAATGCATCGAGGAGATCCATGAGCCGCCGTCTGCCCCCGCTCAACAGCCTGCGCGCGTTCGAGGCGGCGGCGCGGCATCTGAGCTTGAAGAAGGCCGCCGGGGAGCTGCACGTGACCCCCGCCGCGGTCAGCCATCAGGTCCGGACGCTGGAGGAGTACTGCGCCAAGCCGCTGTTCCACCGCCTGGCCCGTGCGCTCAGGCTGACCGAAGCCGGGCAGGCCGCGCTGCCGCTGCTGCGCGAGGGCTTCGACAAGCTGGCCGAGGCGGCCGAGGCGATGAGGGCCGAGGAGCGGGTCGGCATTCTCACCGTCAGCGTGGCGCCCTCCTTCGGGGCCAAATGGTTGATCCCCCGGCTCGACCGGTTCCACGCCGCGCATCCGGAGTTCGACGTCCGCATCGACGCCACCGACGCGCTGGTGACCTTCGCCGGCGACGGGGTCGATGTCGCGCTGCGCTATGGCCGCGGCACCTACCGCAACCTGCGGTCAGAATGCCTGATGTCCGAGGTCTCGTTGCCCGTCTGTAGCCCGCGGCTGCTGGAGCGCGACCCGCCGCTGAGGCGGCCCGACGATCTCCGCCACCACACGCTGCTGCACGTGCAGTGGAAGATGGAGGACGACGCGGCGCCGAACTGGCGCATGTGGCTGCGCGCGGCCGGGGTCGAGGGCGTGGACGCCGAGCGCGGGCCCCGGTTCAGCGTCGAAGGCATGGCGCTGGAGGCGGCGATCGCGGGCCAGGGCGTGGCGCTGGCCGGCGCGGCGCTGGTCGAGGGCGACCTCAAGACCGGGCGGTTGGTGCGGCCGTTCCCGCCGTCGCTCAGCCAGGCGACGGCGTTCAGCTACTACGTGGTCTATCCGGAGGCGAAGGCGGGCGACCCCAGGGTGATGGCATTTCGGGACTGGGTGCTGGCCGAGGTGGCGCGGGACGACAATGCGGCGGTGTTACCGACATAGAGCATTAACGGCAGATCCCTGATTCGCCGATAACGCTCTAACTTATTGGTTTACCGCGATTTCCGAGTCGCAAAGTGACTTCACTTTGCTTGAAATCGCCCTAGCGCGAAGGCTGGCTTTCAAACGAATTCCGGAGGGTCACGGCGGCCATGCCTCCGGTCGCGGGCACAGACATACCTGCTCAGCTCGATCTATGTCCGCCTTCGGCACATCTGCGACCCTAGAGCAAATTCCACCCTGATCCAATCAGGGCGGAATTTGCTCTAGATGTGAGCTTTCAACAGGTTGTTCATCCGGTCCGGATCGAGGACGCTGGAGTTGTGAAGCTGCAGAGTTCCAGGGAGGACGGGATGAACAGTCGTAAGAATGCGCGCTTGACGGCGCTGGGTCGAGCGCGTCGGCCACCCATCACCGGTGACAGGCGGGGCCAGAGCAACAGCCGCGGGGTGGGCTGGGAGTGCGTCCATGTCTGCATCGCCACCCAGCTCGCGCCCTGCCTGTCCCCCGGCGGCATTGTCGTCATGGACAATCACTCGACACTCAAGGTCAAGGGGGTGCGAAAGCTCATCGAAGCCACAGGCGCGAGGCTACTCTACCTGCCACCCCCGGATCAGGTCCGGGGCAGGCTCTATTCCCCCGACCTCAACCCGATCGAGATGGTCTTTGCAAAGCTCAGGGCCCCGCTCCGAAAAGCCGCTCAACGAACCGAAGACGC
>JACZTQ010000367.1 GCA_022573605.1 Pseudomonadota bacterium
GTGGGCCCGACGACTTCGCCGGCGAGGTGGCGAAGATGGTGGCGGGCTAGGCAGCCCCCCGACGTCCCGGATTTAATCCGGGACCTCGACCCGGCTCGCGCTGAACGGCGCTATGCGCCGTCCCCCCCTCCCCATCCCTCCCCCACGCGGGGGGAGGGAGGCTCACCGCCCCGGCGCTCTGGAACAGGCCCGAGCTTTTTGGACTGTGCAAACCCCGCGAATCGGTCGAACAATATCCCCGGAGCGGAACTTGCCCGAGGGGAGACACCATGCGCGCAGCCATTTGCCGGGAATTCGGCCAGCCGCTGGAGATCGCGGAGGTCGAGCTGGCCCCGCCCGGGCCGGGGGAAGTGCGCGCCAGGCTGCGCGCCGTGGCGATCTGCCATTCCGACGTGACCTTTGCCGACGGCGGCTGGGGCGGCGATCTGCCCGCCGTCTACGGGCACGAGGCCGCCGGGGTGGTGACGGAGGTCGGCGACGGGGTGAGCGAGTTCGCGCCCGGCGACCGGGTGGTGATCACCCTGGTGCGCAACTGCGGCGCCTGCCCGTGCTGCGAGCGCAACATGCGGGGGAGCTGCGAGACCAGGTTTCCCCTCGACGCGCAAAGCCCGCTGAGGTTCCCGGACGGCAGTCCCATCGTGCATGGGCTGCGGACCGCGGCCTTTGCCGAGGAGGTGGTGGTCGAGCAGTCGCAGATGGTCCGGATCGGTGACGATATCGCCTTCGAGGTGGCCTCGCTGCTGGCCTGCGGGGTGATCACCGGCTACGGCGCGGTGGTCAACACCGCCGAATTGACACCCGGCAAGGACGTGGTGGTGATCGGCACCGGGGGGGTCGGGCTGAACGCGGTGCAGGGGGCGGCATTGGGCGGCTCGAAGCGGGTCATCGCGGTCGACCTGGCGGCCGACAAGCTGGCGGCGGCGAAGGTGTTCGGCGCCACCGATGTGATCGACGCCTCGGTCGACAACCCGGTCAAGGCGGTGCGGGCGCTGACCGGCGGGCGGGGGGCGGATTTCGTCTTCGTCACCGTCGGCGCTGTCGAGGCGATGGGTCAGAGCTATCCGATGCTGGCGCCGGGGGGCGCCTCGGTGCTGGTCGGCATGGCCGGCGGCGACGCGCGCTCGACCTTCAACCCGCTGGCCCTGTCGGACGGCTCGCGCCGCATCCTGGGCTCGAAGATGGGCCAGTGCGATATCCGCCACGACATCCCGCAGCTGATCGGGCTCTACCGCGCGGGCAAGCTGAAGCTCGACGAGTTGATCACCGCGCGCTATCCGTTCGACGAGATCAACACCGCGATGGACAATGTTCGCAAGGGGATCGGCCTGCGCAACGTGATCGTGTTCGGGGAGGGGCCATGAAACTCACCGATTGCGAGGTCTTCGTCGTCGGCAACCCGCCGCCGAGGAAGGGCGGGCGGTATTTCATTTTCGTGAAGCTCACCACCGACGACGGCATCACCGGCATCGGCGAGGTCTATGCCGCGACCTTCGGCCCGCATGTGGTGGCGGAGATGGTGCGCGACGTGTTCGCCCGCCACTTCGAGGGGGCGGACCCGCACCGCATCGAGCACCTCTGGCGGGTGACCTACGGCTCGGGCTACACGGCCCGGCCCGACGCCTCGCTGATGGCGGTGCTCAGCGGGCTGGAGATCGCCTGCTGGGACATCGTCGGCAAGGCGGCGGGGCAGCCGGTCTATAACCTGCTGGGCGGCAAGTGCCGCGAGCGGCTGCGGAGCTACACCTACATCTATCCCGAGGGTGGCGACGCCTATCCGGTCGAGGGCGCGCGCAGTGTCTATAATGATCCCGACCTGGCGGCGGAGCGCGCGCTCGATTACCTGGCGATGGGCTTCACGGCGCTGAAGTTCGACCCGGCGGGGCCGTATACGGTCTATGACGGCCACCAGCCGCGGCTGGAGGACCTGGAGCGGGCGGAGGCGTTCTGCCGGACGCTGCGCGAAGCGGTGGGCACGAAGGCCGACCTGCTGTTCGGCAGCCACGGGCAGTTCACCCCCTCGGGCGCCAGGCGGCTGGCGCGGCGCATCGAGCCCTATGAGCCGCTGTGGTTCGAGGAGCCGGTGCCGCCCGAGATGCCGGAACGGATGGCCGAGGTGGCGCGGAGCACCTCGATCCCCATCGCCACCGGCGAGCGGCTGGTGACCAAGTATGAATTCGCCCGGGTGCTGGCCTGCGGCGCCGCCTCGATCCTGCAACCGGCGCTGGGGCGGGTCGGCGGCATCCTCGAGGCCAAGAAGATCGCCGCACTGGCCGAGACGCACTACGCCCAGATCGCGCCGCACCTCTATTGCGGCCCGGTCGAGGGGGCGGCGAACGTGCAGCTGGCCACCTGCATCCCGAATTTCCTGATCCTGGAGAGCATCGAGCGCTGGGACGGGTTCCAGGCGCGGATCGTCAAGGGCATCCGCTGGGAGGAGGGCTATGTGATCCCGCCGACCGGGCCGGGGTTGGGAATCGAGTTCGACGAGGAGCTGGCGCGGGCGCATCCTTACGAGGGCGACGAGCTGCATCTGGAGATGAAGCCGACACCGTGCGAGCCTTGAGCGGGATGGAGAGGCCGCCGACCCCCACCCTGTCCCTTTCAGGGGGAGGGGACGCTAGTTGAACCCTCGGGTCCTGCGTCCCCCTCCTCTGAAAGGGGAGGGGACAGGGGAGGGGTCAGCGGCGCCGGCCGCTGGAGACACCGGAGGGG
>JACZTQ010000368.1 GCA_022573605.1 Pseudomonadota bacterium
CACCGGCATCCGGTTGTTGGGGCTGATGGCGAGGAACTCGGGCTTGAACTGATCGCCCTTGGCGATGTTGACCGGAATCATGCGATAATCCACCCCAAGCTCCTCGAGCAGGATCGCGACCTTCCAGCCGTTCGGCGTCGGCCAGTAATGGAAATCGATCACCTGGCGCTCTCCTCTTCCACCATGGCCGCCCCGGCGGCGATCAGGGCGTCGATTTCGGTCGCCGAGTAGCCGGCCTCGGCGAGAACCTCGCGGGTGTCGCCGCCCAGCGCCGGGCCGCCCCTTCGGTGCTCGGCGGGGGTGCCGGAAAAGCGCGCCGGGGTGCGGGCCTGGCGCAGCCGGCCCGCCTGGGGGTGCTCGGTCTCGACGATGATGGCGTTCTCGACCACCTGGGGGTGGCTGATCATCTCGCGCCGGGTCAGCACCGGGGCGCAGGGCACGTCATGGGCCTCGAGCCGGGCGATCCACTCGGCGCTGGTGCGGCCCCTGAGCGCGGTCTGGGTCAGTTCCAGGCGCTCGGGCTTGTGGACCTCCAGCCCCTCGGAGGTCAGGAAGCGGGGATCGTCGATCCATTCGGGGCGCTCGCAGGCCTGCGCCAGCTTGACCCAGTCGGCGCGGCGGAAGGCGGCGACCGAGATATGGCCGTCGGCGGTCTGGTAGATCAGGTCGATGAAGCTCTGCGCGGTCTCGTCCTCGGCCTCGTCGCCGATAAAGGTGTGCCCGCCCATGTCGGAACTCCAGAGGAAGGCGATCACGCTGTCGAGCATCGAGAGCCGGATATGCTGGCCCTGGCCCGAGCGCTCGCGCGCGAACAGCGCCGCCGAGATCGCCTGGGCGATGGTGACCCCGGTCAGCTTGTCGGGCAGGATGGTGCGCACCAGCGCCGGGCGGCGCCGGTCGGAGCCGCCCTGCACCGTGGTCAGGCCCGAGAGCGACTGGATCAGCGGGTCGAACACCGGCTTGCCGCTGTACGGCCCGGTCTCGCCGAAGCCGGTGATCGAGGCGTAGATGATGTCCGGCCTGACCTGCCTGGCGTCGTCGTAGCCGACCCCCAGCCGCTCGACCACGCCGGGGCGGAAGTTCTGCATCACCACGTCGGCCCCGGCGATCAGCCGCTTCAGGGCGGCCAGCCCCGGCGCCTGCTTCAGGTCGAGGGCGATCGAGCGCTTGTTGCGATTGTTGTTGAGGAAGGAGGCCGAGAAGCCGCCCCGCCGGGTCGCCACCTGGCGGCTGTGGTCGCCGCCGCCGGGCGCCTCGACCTTGATCACGTCGGCGCCCTGGTCGGCCAGGATCATCGCCCCCAGCGGCCCCGAGACCATCGTCGTCAGATCGATCACGCGCACCCCGTCGAGCGGTCCGGGCATCGCTGTTCTCCAGTTCTTGCCTGCTTGCCAGACCAGAAAGGAAGGGCGCGGGGCGCGGATTGCAATCCCCAATCGGGTCCCAATCGGAATGTTGTTGCCGCAGAGCGGCAGAGTCTCCGCCGCGACAACGTCGCCACGCTTGCGCGTTGACCCGCGCGCCAATCCTTGTTCAAATGCTCGACAACAGAAATTGGGCGCAAAACTCACCGGATTTTCGTCCTTTGGAATGCAGGACGACCCCGAAGGGACCGGATGCCAGGGGAATTGCCGTGAAACGACATCGGATCGGTTACACGCTTTGGCCGGCGAATTTCGACCTGCTCGATCCCGGCCCCTTTCTTGACGAGGCCGAGGAGCTGGGCGTCGATACGGTGGAGATTCCCCTGTTCGCGGCCCGGCTGATCGCCGACGGCGCCATTCTGGAGCCGGCGATGCGGATTTTCGAGGGCCGCACGCAGGGGCGCCGGCTCGGCTATACCACCCACGCCCTGCTGAGCATCAACCTGATGGATGCGCCCGAGCGCATAAAGCTGCACGAAAGGCTCGCCCGCACCTGTATCGAGGTGACGGCGCGGCTCGGAGCCAGCAACATGGTCCTGCACTGCGGGCTGACCGGGGACACCGCTAACGGCGCGCTGGAAGCCGCCTACGCCCGCCAGCGCGAGAGCCTGGCCCGGCTCGGCGATTTCGCCGCCCGGCACGAGGTTCTGATCTGCCTCGAGACGATCTGGAGCTTCGACGGGCGCGAGACCGCCCTGCCCGGCCGGCTGGCGGCGGAGATTCGCGCCGTCGGCCACGACGCGGTGCGGGTCACGCTCGACTTTGCTCACGCGGCGCTGCAATGCGACCTGAAAGGCGCGAACCTGATGGCCGAGATCGCCGAGATCGCGCCGCTGTCGCCCCATCTGCACCTGAACGACTGCTTCGGGACCGTCGTCGACGGGCCGATCTCGCTGCCCGGCGAGGCGCTGGCCTACGGCAACGGCGACCTGCACCTGCCGCTCGGCTGGGGCAGCTTGCCGTGGGACCAACTGCTGACCGGCCCGGCCTATCCCGACGAGGTCATCCTCAACGACGAGCTGCACCCGACCTACTGGTGCGCGCTGGGCGACGATGTCGCCGAAATGCGCCGGCTGGCCGGGCTGATGGAGCGCCGCAACGGGCCCGCCTGAGCCGAATCGCGCCGCCGCCGCCGATTTCGCCCCCCACTCCCTCTGGGCTTCGCAGGGGACCGTGGCCGCAGATGCGGCCGCGTAAGCCCCGGAGAAGGGGTCGGGGGGGAGGCTTGCGGCGGCGCCGCCGGGTGCGGCGGCGGGGGGAGGGCGCCCTACCCTTCCCCC
>JACZTQ010000369.1 GCA_022573605.1 Pseudomonadota bacterium
GCGCGCGCAGGTGGGCGAAGAGATTCGCCGCCGTCGCGGCGAGGTCGCCTGTGGGCGAGAGATTCAGGGCCGGGCCGGTGATGCCGCCCGCGTCGGGGGCGGGGTCGGGGCCGAAGCCGAGCCAGCCCTCGCCCGGTTCCGGGCCTGTCGCCTCGAGGCGCAAGCGGGCGCCGGGGGCGTAATGGCGGGCGAGCTGGCCGGGTGCGGTGATCGTCTCGCCAGGGTCCGGCGCCACCTTGCAGCCCAGCACCGCCTCCACCGCCTCGACCGCCAGGCCGCCGGGGCGGAGCAGCACCGGGCGCTCGCCGTCGAAGCCGATGATGGTCGACTCCAGCCCCACCGGGCAGGCGCCGCCGTCGAGCACCGCGGCGATCCGGCCGCCGAGCGCCTGGGCGACATGGGCCGCGGTGGTCGGGCTGACCTGGCCCGAGGGGTTGGCCGAGGGCGCCGCCACCGGCCCGCCGAACGCCGCCAGCAGAGCGCGCGCCAGCTTGTGGGCCGGCACCCGCACCGCCAGGGTCGCCAATCCGGCGCTGACCAGAGCGGCGATCCCCGCCCCGGCGCGTATCGGCGCCACCAGGGTCAGCGGGCCGGGCCAGAACGCCGCCGCCAGCCTGTGCGCCGCCTCGGGCAGGTCGACGAGGCGCTCCGCCGCCGCCAGATCGCTCAGATGCACGATCAGCGGGTTGAACCGGGGGCGGTCCTTGGCCGCGAAGATGCCCGCCACCGCGCGGCCGCTCCGGGCGTCGGCGCCGAGCCCGTAGACGGTCTCGGTCGGGAACGCCACCAGCCGCCCGGCGCGCAGCAACCCGGCGGCGCGGGCGATGCCCGCATCGTCGGGCGCGAGAATTTCGGTCGCATGCACTCTTGCCCGGGCTCCCGGCTTTGGCCTAACAGGATGCGGCACCAAAAACCCATCACGGTTCGACCGCACCGCGCACCCGCTTACCTTGCCCCCAACCTACAGGCAAGAAGCCGCACAGGAAGGCCCCAGCCATGACCTACCGCGCCCCCCTGGCCGAGATGGAATTCTGCGCCGCGCGGATCGTCGGCCAGGACCGGCTGGCCGAGACCGGGCTGTTCGCCGAGGCGACGCCGGAGACCCGGAGCGCGATCCTCGACCAGGCCGCCAGGCTGTGCGAGGGCGCGCTGGTCCCGGTCAACCGCGACGGCGACCTGCACCCCGCGCGGCTGGAGAACGGCGTGGTGCGCTGCCCGCCCGGGTTCCGCGAGGCTTACGCCGCCATCGCCGGGGGCGGCTGGGTCGGCATCACCGCGAACCCGGAGCATGGCGGCATGGGCCTGCCGCTGTGCTTCGCCACCTTCGTCAACGAGATGATGGCGTCGAGCTGCCTGGCGCTCAGCCTCAACCCGCTGTTGAGCCAGGGCCAGATCGAGGCGCTGGAGCACCACGCCAGCACGAAATCAAGGCGCTCTACCTGCCGAAGCTGATCTCGGGGACATGGACCGGCACGATGAACCTGACCGAGCCGCAGGCGGGCTCCGACGTGGGCGCGGTCTCCACCAGGGCGGAACCGAACGGCGACGGCAGTCATGCGATTTCGGGCCAGAAGATCTTCATCTCCTGGGGCGATCACGACCTGGCCGAAAACATCTGCCACCTGGTGCTGGCGCGCCTTCCGGACGCGGCGCCGGGGACCCGGGGCATTTCGCTGTTCATCGTGCCGAAGTTCATTCCCGATGCGAACGGCAATCCCGGCCTCGCCAATTCTCTCCGGACGGTCAGCCTGGAGCACAAGCTGGGGCTGCACGGCTCGCCCACCGCGGTGATGGCGTTCGAGCGCGCCACCGGCTGGCTGGTGGGCGAAGCGCACGGCGGCATGGCGGCGATGTTCACGATGATGAACAACGCGCGGCTCGGGGTCGGCGTCGAGGGGCTGGGGATCGCCGAGGCGGCGACCCAGAAGGCGATGGCGTTCGCCCTGGAGCGCAAGCAGGGACCCACCCCGGACGGGTCGAGCGCCATCATCGGCCATGCCGATGTGCGCCGCATGCTGATGACCATGAAGACGATGACCCAGGCGGCCCGGGCGATCTGCTACGACTGCGCCTTCTCGCTCGACATGGCCCGCGCCGCGGCCAGCGAGGACGAGCGCGAGACGCAGGCCCGCCGGGGCGCCTTCCTGACCCCGATCGCCAAGGCCTTCGGCACCGATACCGGCTGCGAGGTGGCGCATCTCGGGGTGCAGGTGCATGGCGGCATGGGCTACATCGAGGAGACCGGGGCGGCGCAACTCGCGCGCGACGTGCGGGTGACGCCGATCTACGAGGGCACCAACGGTATCCAGGCGATGGACCTGGTCGGGCGCAAGCTGTCGGTCGATCGCGGCGCGATGGCCCGCTCGATGATCGCCGGGATCGCCGCGACCGGGGCCGAACTGGCTGGCGCCGGGGCCGGGTTCGCGGACATCGCTATGGGTGTGGTGACCGCCGCCGAGGCCGCCAGGGACGCCACCGACTGGATGCTGGCAGCGCCGGACCAGAACGACCGCGACGCCGGCGGCACCCCCTATCTGCGGCTGATGGCGCTGGCGCTGGGGGCGCACTACCTCGGCCGGGGCGCGCTGGCGGCGCGCGGCACCGCCGGGGCCGACGCGAGGCTGGCTCTGGCCCACTTCTTCGCCACCCCGATCACGCCCCAGGGGGGCGCGCTGGGCCAGGCACCAACCCGGGGAGC
>JACZTQ010000065.1 GCA_022573605.1 Pseudomonadota bacterium
CGTCCATGCCGACCACGATGGGTCCGTCGCCGATCGGCCGCCGGCGGTCCCGGGTCACCAGCACGTCGATCGGCGAGCGGCGCACGACGCGCTCGCAGACCGAGCCGATCACGCTGCCGGCAACCGCGCCAAGGCCGAGCGCCCCCATGGCGAGGACGTCGAAATCGCCGGTGTTCAGGGCGTCCATGATGCGGGCATAGTTCTTGCCCTCGGGGCTGAGGCGGTTGAACGGCACGCCCGCTTCCGCGCAGACGGCGGCGGCGGCGTCGTGGTAGCTGTCCGAGATCAGGCCCAGCCCCATGCCGATCAGGTCCTCATGGACATCGCGCTGGCGCTCCATTTCGGATTCGCGCTGGTATTTCTCGGGCAGGCCGCCCTCCATCTGCTTGAAGCGGCGGTCGTGCAGCTTGGCGGCGTAGGCGTGGATGCCGGTGATCGCGCCCCCGGCGGAGCCCGCCAGCCGCACCGCCTGGGCGAGCGCCTGAAGGGCATAGTCGGACTGGTCCAGCGCCACCAGCACGCGGCCGAACGATACCGGTGCGGTGCCGGTGGCGGCGCCACTGTCAAGCTCTGTCGATACGGCGACGTTCACGGCGATTCCCCCTTGCCAGGCAGTTGCCGGACTGTAGCAAATGGCCTTCGGCGCTCATTGATATAGGTCAAGTGCGCGCCGCGGCGCTCGGCGGCGCCGTCGCAGCCTCCCCCCCAACCCCTTCTCCGGGGCTTACGCGGCCGCATCTGCGGCCACGGTCCCCTGCGAAGCCCAGAGGGAGTGGGGGGCGAAATCGGCGGGGGCGGCGCCCCGGTGACCGGCGGATCAGGCCAGCGCCAGGCGCTCCATCGGCAGCCAGGCGATCCGGGCGCCCGGCAAAATCTCGCTTGCTTCGGGCTCGATCACGGCGAAACCCTCGGCCGAGACCAGTTGGGCGATCCGGGCCGAGTTGGTCCTCGGCATCGCCTCGATTTCCGGCAGGCCCGCGTCGCTGACGCCGACCTGGCGCGCCGGCAGGTATTCGCGCCGCCCCGGACGGCGGCGCCAGCCGAAGGCGGCCACAGCGGCACTTGTCGCCGGTTGCCCCTGATCGAGGCCGGCGCGGCGGCACAGGATCGGGCCGCCGACCACGGCCATGGTCACGAACACCGCGACCGGGTTGCCGGGCAGCCCGATATAGATCGCCTCGCCGAGCCGGCCCAGGGTCAGCGGTTTGCCCGGCTTGATGGCGATCTTCATGGCGTGGATCTCGCCGCCGGCCTCGCGCACCAGGCCCACCATGTGATCCTCGTCGCCGACCGAAACGCCGCCGGTGGTGACCACCACATCGGCCTCCGCCGCCGCCCGCGCCAGGGTCGCGGCCAGCATTTCGGGCTGGTCCGGCACGGCGCCCAGATCGAGCAGCTCGATCCAGGGCCGCTCGAGCATCCCGGCCAGGGTGAAGCGGTTCGAATTGTAGATCTGGCCCGGCGCCAGCGTCTCGCCGGGCTGGCGCAGCTCCGACCCGGTCGAGAACATCGCCACCCGGAGGCGCGCATAAACCGGCGCCTCGGCCAGACCGATGGCCGCCAGCACCGCCAATTGGCGCGCGCCGATCAACTGTCCCGATTTTAGCAGCCTGGTCCCGGCGGCCGCGTCCTCGCCGGCGCGGTGGATGTTCAGCCCGGGCCGGGGCGTCTCGAGCAGCACGACCCGGTCGCCCTCGCGCCGGGTGCGCTCCTGCATCACCACCGCATCGAAGCTGGGCGGCACCGGGGCGCCGGTCAGGATCCGCAGTGCCGATCCGCCCGGCGCGCGGTCGGCATCGCGCCCGCCATCGCCAGCCGCAACCCGGCCGGCGAGCGCCAGCGCATGGGGCGCATCGCCCGCCAGATCGGCGGTGCGCACGGCGTAGCCATCCATCGCCGCGTTGTCGAAGGCCGGCATCGGCGCCGGCGCCACGGCGCCGGCGGCCAGCACCCGGCCCCGCGCCGCCATCAGCGGCAGGTGTTCGATGGTGACCGGCGGAGCCGCCAGCGCGAGCCCCTTCTCCAGCGCGATATCGACCGGGATCAGGCTCTCGCCGGTGGTCTCGCAGCAGGCCGGTCCCGCCGCATGTTCCGCCAGATGCTTCGCCGCCGTCATCGCGCAAACCCCACTGATCCGTTGTTGCCGCCGAAGTTTCGCAGTTCGTGCCCCACGGGGCAACGAAACTGCGCCGGGGTGCCTTCGGAAGCTTCCCGCGCAGGTTAATCGCTCTCCGGGCCGGCTCCCTTGATCAGGATCAAGACCTGGCGCGGGGTCATGAGCCCCGCTGCGCCCAGCGGCGCCGCCGCAGCCTCCCCCCCCGTCCCCTTCTCCGGGGCTTACGCGGCCGCATCTGCGGCCACGGTCCCCTGCGAAGCCCAGAGGGAGTGGGGGGCGAAATCGGCGGGGACAGCGCGGTGGTCCCCGGGTCGGTTCCGGTCGAGGACGTCGGTGTCAGTTGAAGGATTCGGCGCGGGCGATCAGGTCCTCGAGGTTCGGCTCGTCCGGGTTGCGCGGCTGGCCGGGGTGAATGATGCTGACCTGGCAACTCTCCGCCGCCTCCACCATCTCGCGATAGGTTCCGGCGTCCGGGTCCACGATTTCGGCCTGCATGTCGTCGTTGTAGACGAAGATGCGATTGTTGATCTGGGTGCACTCGTTGCAGGTCGTGCAGCGGCTGACCTCGATCCACGGCCCGTCGCCCGCAGCGGCGGGCTCGGCCACCTCCGCCACCTCCGCCTCGGCGGGCGGCTCGACGGTTGGGACAGCACTCGCGGCCGCCTCCGGAGCGCCGGGCGGGGGCGCCTCGCGCTCGCGCTCCGCCTCCCAGACCGCCCGCTCCCGCGCCAGCAGTCGCAAGGCGTGGGAATTGTTGATGCCGCCCAGTTCCTGCAACCGCCGCCAGGCGTCGTTGCAGCGCCGCGCGGCCTCGATGATCTTTTCGTCGACCACGGTGCGGCGCAGCTCGTCGTCCGGGCCGACGGTCAGGACGTAGGGCCGCCGCCCGCCATTCGCCTCGGGCGTGCTCTCCAGGCACGCCGACGCCGGCACCATGTCCTCGCCCCATTCGGCCTCCGCGCCCGGCTGGCAAAAGCGGGCATAGCGGCGGTCGCAGGCGGCAAAATCGATGTAGCTGAAGGCGACCTCCTCGCCGTGTCGCTGCATCGCCTGGTCCTGGTATTCGAGCCGGTGCAGCGGCCAGTCGGCGGTGAGTTGCGGATTGCCGGTCAGATCGAACCGCGCGGCCCAGTCCGGCCCCGCCGAGGGGTCGTAGGAGAAGGTCGGGAAGGCGCGCGACTCCGTGGCCGCCGCGGCCAGCAGGTAGGGCGCGACGTGGGGCGCGGTCTCGACGGCGCCGGAGAAGACGCAGAACAGCGCCGGGCCGTCATGGCGCAGGCCCGCGATCAGGCGTTCGCGGGCGCGGCAGAGATGGGCGCTCGAGGCCTGGAACACGTAGGCGCTGTTGAGCCCCATGGCCATCGCGGCGAGGCGCGCGCTGCCCACCCCGAAGGCCGTGCGCGAGGGCTCGGGCGAGGTGCCGCCGAGGATGTCGTCGGTCTGGATCAGGACCTTGATCGACAGGCCCGAAGCCAGCGCCTCGAAGGCCTGCACGGTCTCGGCGGTGTCGGTGCGCCCGTCGCGCAGGCAGACCAGCGAGGCCGGCAGCAGCGCCAGTTGTTCGGCGCTCAGGTCGCTCTCGTCGAAGCGCTCGAACACCGGGTCGTGCAGCTCGGCCCGGTATTTGTTCTCGATCTCCAACTCCGCGATGGTCAGCGCCTTGACGAATTCGAGCACCGCCGGCAGGCGTTCGCGAAAGGCATCGAGCGCGGCGGCGCAACTCTCGAAGATGAAGCCGTGCGGCTCGGGCTGCCCCGGCTTGCGTTCCGAGGAGCGCCCGGGTCCGTAGAAGCGCTGCGAGCGGAGCACGAACAGCACCCAGTGGATGCGCCGCTCGCGCTCCTTCGGCAGGCCTTCGCCGGCCCGGCCGCGCGACAGCACCCGCGACAGGGCGTGAAAATCGAAGGCGGCGCCGTAGGAGGCGCCGATGGCGGATTCGAGGGCGGCCGGGGTGTGGGCCTCGTCCGACCTGGTGAAGTCGGCCTTGAGGATGTCGGTGAGGCGCAGGATGAGGCCGTCGATCTTCTTGCGGAACTCCTTGGCCTTGGCCGCGTGAACCGACTTCCAGGCGTGGGCGAGAACGGCCTTGGGGGTGGCGCCGTCGCAGTCGATGACAAGCCCATCGACATGCAGCGCCTCGCGGGCGCGGTCGAGGTTGGTGGCCGTCGGCCCGAACGGGGGCTCCTGGCTGGCGGCCAGCAGATCGGCGGCGCAAGTCCGGCAGAGGTTGGCCAGGGTATCGCTCTCGCCGCCCGCCACCCGTTGCCGGATCGCGTCCTCGAGCCGGAGCACCAGTTGGCGCAGCGCCTCGCCGGCGGGGCCGGGGGCGGCGGTCTGGCGCACGATGGCGTCCATCACCTGGGTCAGCGGCTGGAGCACCGGGCCGTCGCCGTCGTCCTCGACCAGCACCAGGGGGAAGTCGTAGCGCAGTTGCTCCAGCGCGCCGTAGCGGGCGAACAGGGCCGGCCGCAGCGCCACCGCCTCCGGCGCGGACCCGGCTTCCGGCGCGTCCGGCGTGTCCGTGGGTCTCGCCAGGGGCATGGAAGCCTGCGCCATGGTTACTCCGCGCCCAACGGGGTTGCCCCGATTTGCGGCCAGATGGTGACCTTGTCGAACTCCTCGTCGAGCACGGTGCGGATCAGATCCGGCGTGTTGGGCCGCTCCCCGGCGCGCAGGTCGTCGTAGCAAGGCACCGAGGGATCGCGGTAGAGCACGCCGACCGGGATCTCGTCGCCGAGCGAGGCAAGGGCGCGGGCGCGGGCCATGTCGAGCGGGTCGTGGGCCTCCTGGTTGCGGTAGATGCGCGAGACCTCGGGGCTGAGGCGCAGCCCGTCGCCATGCACCAGGATGCGGGTCTTGGTGGGGTCGCGCACCGCGTCGTCGTAGAAATGGTCCATGAACTCGGGGCAGCGTTGCAGGATGCGCACGAAGGCGAGCCCCCGGTGGCGATGGGCCTGGGCGATGATGTCGTAGAGCAGGCCGGGAATCCAGTCCACCGCCTGGGCGACGAACGAGACGTTGGCAACGCCGAGGGTCACGCTCAGCGGGTTGAGCGGCTCGAGACAGGCGCCGCGCGGCGTGGTGTTGGTTTGCAGGCCGCGCGGCGAGGTCGGCGAGGCCTGGTTCTTGGTCAGGCCGTAGACCTGGTTGTCGTGCAGCAGCACGGTCATGTTCATGTTGTAGCGGATCGCGTGAATCCAGTGCGCGGCGCCGATCGAGCAGCAATCGCCGTCGCCGGTGGTGACGAACACGTGCAGGTCGGGCCGGCGCATCTTGATTCCCTCGGCGACCGGCAGGGCGCGGCCGTGCATGCCGTGGAAGCCGTAGGCGTTCATGTAGTGCGGCAGGCGGCTCGAGCAGCCAATGCCGGAGACAAACACGGTCTTCTCGGGCGGCAGGTTCTCTTCCCGGCAGAGGCGCTGGATCGCGGTCAGGATGGCGCTGTCGCCACAACCGGCGCACCAGCGCGGCGCGATGTCGCTCTGATAGTCGGCCAGCGTGTAGTCCTCTTCGACCAGTCGCAGCAGGCATTGGGTCATGGTTGCGGTCATCGTCGTCCCCTAGGTTTGCTCGAGCTTGCCGAGCGCGGCGGTGACGATCGCGCCGGGTTTCAGCGGCTGGCCCCG
Source organism: Pseudomonadota bacterium (assembly GCA_022573605.1). GTDB lineage: Bacteria > Pseudomonadota > Alphaproteobacteria > Rhodobacterales > Rhodobacteraceae > Thermohalobaculum. The sequence goes on from JACZTQ010000065.1 coordinate 5,743, forward strand.
GACCTCGCCCCAGCAATCCACGTCGACCAGGCAGCGGGCGCGGAGCAGCCAGGCCAGGTTGGAATAGCGGCGGTTCTCCTCGCCGATCAGATCGTCGTCGAGCGGGTCGCTCCAGTTGTTCTCGATGGCCATGACACGGTCGAAGCGCCGCAACACGTCGCCGATGCCCGAGGCCATCGGTTGCAGGAACTTCAGGTGCAGCGAGGAGACCCGATGTCCTTGCGCGCGCAGGGTCTCGACCGCCTCCTCGATGGCGCCGCAGGTGCCGCCCCAGCCGACCAGCAGCAGATCGCCGTCGTCGCCGCCGAACACCGGCGGGGTCTTCAGGGTCTTCTGGAAGGCGGCCAGCTTGCGGCTCCGGTTGCGGATGCCTTCCTCGTTTATCTCGGGGTCGTAGGCGACGTGGCCGAGCCGGTCGTGGGCCAGCCCGGTCAGGCAGTGCATGCCGCCCGGCTGGCCCGGGATGAAGCGCGTCGCCAGCCCGGTGCGCGGGTCCCAGTCGTAGGGCCGCGCCCCCTCGGGGACGGCGCTCTGGTTGACCGGCGGGGCGAGCCAGTCCTCGTTGAAGCGGGGCCGCGCGAAGGGCTGCTGGGCGGTGGCGAGGTTGGCGTCCGAGAGCACCACCACGACCATGTTGAAGGACTCGGCGATCTTGCGCGCGGTGATGATCGAATAGAAGCAGTCCTCGATGCTGGAGACCGCCATCACCACCTTGGGCGCGTCGCCGTGGCCGCCGAAGCAGGCCGCCAGCAGGTCGCCCTGTTCTTCCTTGGTCGGCTGGCCGGTGCTGGGCCCGCCGCGCTGCACGTCGACCACCACCAGCGGGATCTCGGCCATCACCGCGAGACCGATGCCTTCCTGCTTGAGCGACAGGCCCGGTCCCGAGGTGATGGTGACGGCGCACTTGCCGGCATACGAGGCGCCGATGGCGAAGGCGCAGGCGGCGATCTCGTCCTCGGCCTGATGCACCACGCAACCGACCTTCTCGAAGATGTCGCTGAGGTAATGCGAGGCCGAGGTCGCGGGCGTGATCGGATACATGGCGCAGACTTCCATGCCCGAGGCGACCACGCCGAGCGCCAGCGCCGCGTTGCCGTTCATCACCACCTGCGGCTCGCTCGAGCGCGAGGCGGGAATCGTGAAGCGGAGATCGAGGTTTTCGGCCGCCCAGGCGCGCCCGGCGTCGAGCAACTCGATGTTGAGCTCGATGATCTTGGGGTCCTTCCTGGCGAACACGAAGCGCACCTGGGCCCGCGCCATCCCGGCATCCAGGCTGTAGATGCCGCACAGCATGCCGAGCGCGAACATGTTCTTGCCGAGCCGGGGGTCGGGCACAAACTTGATGCATTCCGCTTCCATCGGGATCTCGTAGAGCCGGTAGCCCGCCGCCCTGATCTCGTCGCAGACCCGGGCGTAATCGGCGGCGATGGTCTCGTCGCGGTCGTCGCGCCACATGCTCTCCAGCAGGATGATGCCGCCGGGCTTGATCTCGCCCGGGCGCAGGCGGCTGAGCAGGACCTGTTCGTTGAAGGCGACCACCAGGTCGGCCTCGCCGCCGCCGTTGTTGACCCGGTGCGAGGCCAGGCGGACCCGGTTGCCGCTGGCCCCGGCGATGGTGCGCGGCGGCGGGCGGATCTCGGCCGGGATGATCTCGACGGTCCAGATGCCGTTTCCCATGCGCGCCGCGATGGCCCCGAACGACTGGCCGCAGCGCTGCGCGCCCTCGCCCGAATCGCTGACGATCTCGACGATGTGCTCGTCGAGCACCAGCGCCGGGCCGGGCGCGGCCCGTGCGCCGGCCTTGCCGGCGCCGCGCCGGCGCCGGGTTTGCCCGTCGCTCTCGCTCGCTTGTCTGTTCATCGCCGCTGCCCCGCTCTCCTCACGCCAGTTGCACCCGCACGAAGTTCCGCTCCGCCAGATCGATGCCGAACAGGGTTCCCTCGAGGTTCGCGGGCTTTGGTTGATAGACCGTCTCGCTGTCGCGAATGCGGAGATACCGCTTGATGCTGGAGGCCGCCTTGCGGCCCGCGCCCATGGCCAGGATGACGGTGGCCGAGCCGGTGACGATGTCGCCGCCGGCGTAGACCCCGGCCAGCGAGGTGGCGAGGGTCTCGTCGGTCTCGATATAGCCGCGCCGGTCGAGGCGGATCTGCGAGGTCTGGCCCAGGATCGGGTTGGCGCTGGTGCCGATGGCGTAGATCACCATGTCGGTCTCGAACTCGAATTCGCTGCCCTCGATGGGCAGCGGCCGGCGCCGCCCCGAGTCGTCGGCCTCGCCGAGTTCCATGCGGATGCAGCGCATCGCGCGCACCCCGCCACTCCCGTCGTCGAGGATCTCGAGCGGCGCCGTCAGCCACTCGAACTCGATGCCTTCCTCCCGGGCGTGGTGGAGTTCCTCGAGCCGCGCCGGGCTTTCGGCCTCGGTGCGGCGGTAGACGCAGGTGACCGTCTCGGCGCCGAGGCGCAGCGCCACCCGCATCGCGTCCATCGCCGTGTTGCCCGACCCGATCACCGCGACCCGGCGCCCGACCGGCATCGGCGTGTCGTATTCGGGGAAGCTGCCCGCCTGCATCAGGTTGCAGCGGGTCAGCAACTCGTTGGCCGAGAGCACGCCGTTGAGATTCTCGCCGGGGATGTCCATGAACCGGGGCGAGCCCGCGCCGGTGCCGATGAACACCGCGTGGTAGCCCATCTCCCCGATCATCTGCTCGATGGTGAACAGGCGCCCGACCAGGGTGTTGCACTTGATCTCGATGCCGAGCTTGACGAGAGTCCCGATCTCGGCGTCGACCACCGCGTTGGGCAGGCGGAAATCGGGGATGCCGTAGCGCAGCACCCCGCCCGGCTGGTGCAGCGCCTCGTAGACGGTGACGGCGCAGCCGGCCTTGGCCAGATCCGCCGCGCAGGCCATCCCGGCCGGCCCCGAACCGATGATGCCGACCCGGAAGCGATTGGGCTCGATGTGATTCTGCTTGCTCCAGCCCTCGGCGATGGCGCGGTCGCCGAGCCAGCGTTCCAGCCGCCCGATGGCCACCGGCTCGAGCGGATCGCTGACCGGGCAGACGCCCTCGCACTGGTCTTCCTGCGGGCAGACCCGGCCGCAGATCGCCGGCAGCAGGTTGGCGTCGGTGAGCAGGTCCCAGGCGCCACGGGTGTCCTTGTCGATGATCCTGGTGATGAAGCCGGGGATGTCGATGCCCACCGGACAGCCGGCGACGCAGGGTTGCTGCGGGCAGATCAGGCAGCGCTCGCATTCGAGCAGGGCCTCGTCGAGACCGAACCCGAGGGTCACCTCGTCGAAGTTCCGGGCGCGCGCCGCGGGCTCCTGGACCGGCATGAAGGCGCGCTCTTGCGGAATCGTCCGGATGGTCTTGCGCGCCATCGCTCAGGCTCCCCCGGCGCCGCCAGGGTGGGCCGGCTCCAGGTCGATCCGGCGGCAACTCTCCGTCCAGCGCTCGAGCGCGGCCTGTTCCTCCTGCTTGAAGCGGCGCAGGCGGGTCATCAGGTCGTCGAAGTCCACCTCGTGGCCGTCGAAGTCGGGGCCGTCGACGCAGGCGAACCTGATCCGCCCGCCGACCCGCACCCGGCAGCCGCCGCACATGCCGGTGCCATCGACCATGATCGGGTTGAGGCTGACGGTGGTCTTGATGCCGTGCGGGCGGGTGGTCTCGGCGCAGGCCTTCATCATGATCGGCGGGCCGATGGCGATCACCTCGTCGATGTCGGAGTGCTTGGCGATGGCGGCCTCGACGCCGTCGGTCACCCGGCCCTTGATCCCGGCCGAGCCATCGTCGGTGCAGATCACGAATTCGTCGCAGACGGCGCGGAACTTGTCCTCCCAGAAGATCAGATCGCGGCTGCGGAAACCGACCACGCCGATGACGTAGGCGCCGGCCTGCTTGAACCCGCGCGCCTGGGGATAGATCGGCGCCACCCCGAGGCCGCCGCCGACGCAGACCACCTTGCTGGCCTCGCCGATCCGGCTCGGCACGCCCATCGGCCCGACCATGCCGAAGATGGTGCTGCCTTGCCGGCAGTCGCGCTGCATCGCCCGCGTGGTCTTGCCGACCGCCTGGACGACCACCGTGACGGTGCCCTTGGCGGGGTCGAAATCGGCCAGGGTGAGGGGAATGCGCTCGCCGCGGTCGTGGGTGATGAAGATGACGAACTGCCCCGGCCGCGCCGCCCGGGCCATCGCCGGGTGGTGGATCTCGAGCAGGAAGGTCACCTCGGAGAAATCGGTCCGCGCCAGGATCGGGAATCCGGACGCGGCAATGCCGTCATGCTCCGCGCCGGAGACCTGGTCCCGGACGGGCGCGTCCCGTTCACGCCTGTCGTCGCGATCGGCCATGTCCGGCCTCCACCTCCCTCGGCGTCGCACCCGGAATCTAACCGGCTGGTGCGGGAGTTCCCTGATCTGGATCAATAAACGTCGAGACTGTCGAATATGTTACCGCATCGATACCGGACCGCCCCGCCCCGCCGATTTCGCCCCCCTCTCCCTGTGGGAGAGGGGTCGGGGGAGAGGCTTGCGGCGATGGGACCGGGTGCAACGCAACCTGCTCCAACGGCCTATTCTTCATCCCGATCGGCGAACCCGCCGCCGCCCGGCCGGATCGGCTTGACCACCGCCGGATTGCCGGCGCCAAGCACGCCGTCCGGCAGGTCGCGCCGCACCACCGAGCCCGCCGCCACGGTAACATCGGCGCCGATGCGCACCCCCGGCAGCACGATCGCTCCGGCGCCGATCATGCTGTTCTCGCCGATCCGGACGTTGCCGGCGACCGTGACCCCGGGGCCGAGCGAGACGAAATCGCCGATCAGCACATGATGGCCCAGGCTGACGGCCCGGTTGACCACCACATGATCGCCGAGAAATCCGGCCGCCCCGATCACCGCGCCGGCGTTGACGAAGACCCCCTGGCCGAGCTTGGTGGAGCGCGCCACGACTGCGGTCGGATCGACCAGCGCCCCGGCCGGATGCAGCCCGGCCGCCTCGGCCATGGCGGCAAGCTCGGCGCGGCGCGCCGGATTGAAGGCGCAGGTCAGATAAGGCGCCCGCCGCTGCGCCTCGGTCAGTGCCGCCAGCGCCACCAAACGCTCGCGATCGAGCACCCGCGGCGCCAGGTCATCGACCTGAACCGCGCCAACGATGGCGAGCCCAAGCCGCGCGCAGGTCTCCTCGTAGTCCGGCGTCAAGGGGGACCGGACGCCAAAAAGCAACAACTGGTCCAACGGCGCCGCCCTCTCACATGCCCCAGTATTGCAGGGGTTGGAATTTCGCAATCGAAGCGTAGAAGATGCCCCAGATCAGCGCCGCGTACCAGACGCCGCGCAGTACCGTGGCGACCGGACCCGGCACTTGCCGCTCGACCCAACTCATCATGGCGCCCCTCCAATCCCCAGCAATGTAGCATAGGCCGAAAGCGCCGCGGAAAACTCCGCGTCCTTGGTCCAGACGAAACTCAGGATGACAAACTGCGAGGTCACCAGCCAGCCGAACAACGCATGCACCGGCGCGGGCAACGTCCCTTGCACCCAGGCCCGCGGGCGGCTGCGTCGCCAGGACTGGTGCACGACGATGCCGAGCCCGTGATAGGCGCCCCACATCAGGTAGTTGGGGTCGCGCCGTGCCATAGCCCGATGACCAGCATGGTCGCCAGCGCGGCCAGCGCCCCGTTGCGGCTGACCGCATGCACACTGGTGAACACGTATTCCCGGCACCAGCTCGACAGCGAGATATGCCAGGCGCGCCAGAACGCGGTGATGTCGGTGCGCAGGAACGGCCAGTTGAAGTTCTCGATCACCCGGTGCCCGAGCAGCAGCGCAAACCCGATGGCGATATCCGAATAGCCGGCGAATTGCAGGTAGAGCGTGGCGCCGTGATCGAAGGCGTCGAGATAGTGATAGGCGGCCGAGCCCTCGGCCACCCCACTGAAAAGATACGGCATGAGATGGCCGCTCAGCAGGTAATTGCTCAGGATCACGATCTTGGCGTAGCCGTAGAGGATGCGCTCGAACCCGTCCGAGACCATCCGCGCGTCGGGATCCGAAGGGGTGCCGGAGACATAGGCCGGGTAGCGGTGGATCGGGCCGGCGAAAATGGTCGCGGGGAAGAACAGGTAGCCGATGAGGTCGGCTGCGCCGGGCGGCTCGATGCGCTCGAGATAGACCTCGATCAGCAGGTGGGCGCAGCGGAAACTGTAGTAGGACAGGCCCAGCGGGATCAGCGCGGCGCCCGAGGCAAGCTCGCCGGGCGCCGTCTCCAGCAGCTTGAAGGCGAGCACGACGCCGAGTACGCAGGCGACGGCGCCGAGCACGGCGGCGTCGCGCCATCGCGCGGCGACGCGGACCGCCACACCGGTCAGGGCGGTCATGCCGATCAGGAACCACAGCGCGCGCAGGTCGGCAATGGCCAGCACGGCGACCGTGGACGCGATCATCACCGCCGGCCGGAGACGGCGCGGCGCCAGCCAGTGCAGGGCGACCGTCGCCGCGACCCAGCCGATGAAGCCCGGGCTCATCACCCCGTCCATGCTCATACCAAGGATCACTGATAAGGACCCATGGAGATCGCGCCGGCGGCCCGTCGGGCAGGAGGAAAGCTGCCGGCGATGCGGCCCATCGTCAAGGCTTTCCGACGCCCTCCGACGGGCCGCCGGCGCGACCGGAACGGCGGCTTGCCAAG
>JACZTQ010000370.1 GCA_022573605.1 Pseudomonadota bacterium
CGATCGGGTTCAAGCGCAAACAGGCGGCCTGCGCGGGCAAAATGCAAGCTTGCTCTCGGCCGGTCATTATGGTGTTAGACAGGCAGGGATAAGAAAAAACCGGTGCGTGGCCCGGCCAAGCGGGCGGCCCGCCACCGGAAGACTGGGGAAACAACGATGCGGATCGCGAACCTTTGGGCCCTCACGATGGCCGGCGTGATGTTTCTCTCCAGCTCGCTGGTGGTGGCCGGCGAGGTTGCCGGGCGGCCGGTCGACGGGGAGATGGGCTTCCAGCGGGCGGTGACCGAGGTGGCGCGCGACATCCAGTGGCTGGACAACTTCCTGAACTACATCAGCGCCGCGATCGTGGCCTTCGTCACGTTGCTGATGCTGTACGTGATCGTGCGCTACAACAAGCGGGTCAATCCGAAACCGGCGAGCTTCACCCACAATGCGAGGCTCGAGATCGCCTGGACCGCGATCCCGGTGCTGATCCTGGTGATCATCGCCATCCCCTCGCTCAGGCTGCTGTTCCTGCAACTCGAGGTGCCCGAGCCGGACCTGACCATCAAGGCGACCGGCAGCCAGTGGTACTGGACCTACGAGTATCCCGACGAGGCGATCGAGTTCGACGCGGTGATGCTGCAAAAGGACGAGCTGACGGAATACGGCTACACCGCCGACGACTGGCTGCTGGCGACCGATACCAGGGTGGTGGTGCCGGTGAACGCCGTCGTCCATATGCTGGTCACCGGCTCGGACGTGATCCACGCCTGGGCCATCCCCTCGTTCGGCTCGAAGATCGACGCGGTGCCGGGACGGCTCAACGAGACCTGGTTCCGGGCCGAGGAGACCGGGGTGTTCTACGGCCAGTGTTCGGAGCTTTGCGGCATGAACCACTCCTACATGCCGATCGTGGTCGAGGTTGTCAGCCAGCCGGACTACGACGCCTGGGTGCAAACCCAGCAGGCGATGAACGGGGCCGCGACCACCAAGCTGGCCGCGGCCGAGTAGGCGCAGGGGTGCCCGGGGGCTTCCCCGGCGACCGGAGAGCACTGATTTGACCGACATCTCCCCAGCACGGATCAGCGCAGCCCGGATCGGCGAGGCGCCGCGAAAAGTGGAACCGGAGTTCCGCGACTTCGTCCTGTTGCTCAAGCCCCGCGTGATGTCGCTGGTCATCTTCACCGCGCTGGCGGGGATGGTGGCGGCCCCGGTCTGGGTCCACCCGGCGGTGGCGGTGGGGAGCCTGCTGTGCATCGCCGCCGGGGCCGGGGCCGCGGGCGCGCTGAACATGTGGTGGGACGCGGATATCGATGCCCGGATGGCGCGCACCCGCACCCGGCCGGTTCCCAGCGGCGTGATCGAGCCGGGCGAGGCGCTCGGCTTCGGCCTCGGGCTGGCGCTGATCTCGGTCTTGATGCTGTCGGTCTTCGCCAATCCGCTGGCCGCGGGCCTGCTGGCCTTCACCATCTTCTTCTACGCCGTCGTCTACACCATGTGGCTGAAGCGCTCGACGCCGCAGAACATCGTCATCGGCGGTGCGGCCGGGGCGTTTCCGCCGATGATCGCCTGGGCGGCGGTGACCGGCGAGGTGACGGCCGCCCCGGTGCTGATGTTCCTGGTGATCTTCATCTGGACGCCGCCGCATTTCTGGGCGCTGGCGCTGTTCCGCAGCGAGGACTACGCCCGGGCCGGGGTGCCGATGATGCCGGTGGTGGCGGGGGAGGCCTCGACCCGGCGCCAGATCTGGCTCTACTCCCTGGTGCTGGTGGCGGTCTCGATCGCGCCCGCCTTCACGGTGGCGGGCGGGCCGGTCTATCTGGCGGTGGCGCTGGTTGCCAACCTGGCTTTCCTGCGCGGCGCCTGGCGGGTCTCCAGGCGGGACCGCGAAAACGCTGTGGCCGATGGCTACCGGGCCGAGAAGCGGTTGTTCGGGGTCTCGATCGTCTATCTGTTCGCGCTCTTTGCCGCCTTTATCGCAGAGGCAGCGCTGCGGGCGATGCTCGGGCCGTCCGGCTGGCCGGTCTGGCTCTGAGGAGCGGAGCGATGCACGAGGATCACGAGCTTCATCGCCGTAACCTGAGGCTGCTTGTGGTGCTGCTGGCCTTCGTCGCGCTGTTGTTCTCGGTGGCCATCACCACGATGGTCGGTCTTGCCGAAAACCCGTGGGGCCGAGATGAGCAAGCGCAAACTATAAGCCAATCTGCGCTCAAGGAACTCGGCTTGCTCTTGCGCCGCTTGAAGCGCATCTAGAGACAAACTTCGAGACATCGCCGCCCATCCGGGCGATCTCCTTGACCAATTTCGCGGCGATCGCCTGGTGGCGCGCGCCGGCCATCAGGAAAGCCATCTCGATATCGTCGTTCAGGGCCCGGTTCATGCCGACCATCTGGAACTCGTACTCGAAGTCGGCGACCGCGCGCAGGCCGCGGATGATCACCCCGGCGCCGATCTCCTCGGCAAAATTCACCAGCAGGTTGTCGAAGGTGCGGACCTCGATCGCCATGCCGGTCTCGGCGGCGATCCCGACGCACTCGCCCTCGATCAGGGTGACCCGCTCGTCGAGGCTGAACAGCGGTCCCTTGTCGCGATTGACGGCGATGCCGATCACCAGCCGGTCGACCAGCTTCGAGGCCCGGCGGATGATGTCGGTGTGCCCGAGCGTGACGGGATCGAAT
>JACZTQ010000371.1 GCA_022573605.1 Pseudomonadota bacterium
CCCGGCGGGAAGCGCCCGGGCCCCACCCCCCACCCCCTCACACCGCCCCGCGCTTTGCGCGGGCGGTGGGTCGAACCAGCGATCGTTGATCCCGGCAAATCGGCCCGATTGTGCCAACGGCCCTCGATCGAACCGATCGGAGTCAGACGCGCCGCCCCCGCCGATTTCGCCCCCCCCTCCCTGTGCGAGAGGGGTCGGGGGAGAGGGAAGTGACGGCCCCGCCGGGTGCGGCCGGCGCAAAGCCGCCGGACGGAAATCCGGCCGAAATCCGGCCAAATTCTTGACCGCCGGGCTGGTTCGCTGAATGGTCGCATCTGGCGCCACCGGTGCGGCGCCGGTATGAGTTAGGGAAGTAGCGCTGTTACCCAGGGGGGAATCCACCATGCCGCTCTCGCAGCCCTATCTGCTGTTTCTCGGCGATGCGCCCGACGCGCTCGCCGCCAAGGTCGCCCAGGGTATCCGCGACTGGCGCCCCGAGGCCAGCGTCGGCCAGTTCCGCCTGCCCGGCTGCAAGGCCGACATGGGCCTGCCCGACATGACCATAGCCGAGGCCGCCGCCGCCGGGGCCAGGACCCTGGTGATCGGGGTCGCCAACCGCGGCGGCCTGATCCCGGAGGCCTGGAAGCCGGCGCTGGTCGAGGCGCTGACGGCGGGCATGGATGTGGCCGCCGGACTGCACAATCTGCTGCGCGACGAGCCCGATCTGGCGGCGGCCGCGGCGGCCGGCGGGCGGACCCTGCACGATGTCCGGGTGCCGGTGCTGCATTACCCCATCGCCGACGGCAAACCGCGCCCCGGCAAGCGGCTGCTGGCGGTCGGCACCGATTGTTCCTGCGGCAAGATGTATACCGCGCTGGCGCTGGAGAAGACCATGCGCGGGCGCGGCATGAAGGCCGATTTTCGCGCCACCGGCCAGACCGGCATCCTGATCACCGGCGACGGGGTGCCGCTGGATGCGGTGGTGGCCGATTTCATGGCCGGCGCCATCGAAGCGGTCACACCGGCCAACGACGCCGGCCACTGGGACCTGATCGAGGGCCAGGGCAGCCTGTTCCACGCCTCCTATTCCGGCGTCACCCTGGCGCTGATCCACGGCGGCCAGCCCGACGCGCTGGTGCTCTGCCACGAGCCGACCCGGAGCCATCTGCGCGGCCTGCCCCACTACAAGGTGCCGTCGCTCGACGAGTTGCGCCCGCTGGCCTTGCAACTGGCCCGGATCGTCAACCCCGATTGCCGGGTGATCGGCTGCGCCATCAACACCGCCGCCCTGACCGAGGCGCAAGCGGCGGCCTACCTGGCCGAGACCGAAGCCCGCCTGGCCCTGCCCTGCATCGACCCGTTCCGCCACGGCGCCGAGCGTCTGGTCGACGCGCTGTGAGCGGCCTGCGCGTCAGCGCGGCGATCGAGCGCTTCCCCACCGCCGGGGCCTGGACCATCTCGCGCGGCACCGTCAGCGAGGTCGAAGTGGTCACCGCCGAGGCCCGCCTGGGCGGCAAGGTGGGGCGCGGCGAGTGCCGCCCCTACGCGCGCTACGACGAGTTCGCCGAGGGCGTGGTCATCGATATCGAGGCGGTGGCGGGGCAGCTTGGCAACGACCCGGAGGCGGTCGACCTCGCCGCCCTGATGGCGCCGGGGGCGGCCCGCAACGCGGTCGACTGCGCGCTCTGGGATCTCCGGGCGAAACTGGCCGGCAAGCGGGTCTGGCAACTGCTCGGCCTGGCCGAGCCGGGGCCGCTGATCACCGCCTACTCCCTGTCGCTCGACACGCCCGAGGCGATGCGGGCCAAGGCGGCGGAGCACGCCCAGCGCCCGCTGCTCAAGGTCAAGCTCGGCGGCCCAGAGGACGGAGACGGCGACCTCGAGCGCATCCGCGCGGTGCGCGCCGGCGCACCCGAGGCCAAAATCATCGTCGATGCCAACGAGGGCTGGACCCCGGAAAGCTATGCCGAACTGGCCCCCGAACTGCTGGCGCTCGGCGTCGCCATGGTCGAGCAACCCCTGCCGGCCTGGGACGACGGCGCGCTGGCCGATATGGCGCGCCCGCTGCCGGTCTGCGCCGACGAGGCCTGCCACGACACCGCCTCGCTGCGGGGGCTGGCGGGCAAGTACGACATGATCAACATCAAGCTCGACAAGACCGGCGGCCTGACCGAGGCCCTGACTTTGAAGGCCGAGGCCGAGCGCATGGGGTTCGACGTGATGGTCGGCTGCATGCTGGCCTCGTCGCTGGCGATGGCGCCGGCGGTGCTGGTGGCGCAGGGGGTGGCGATCGTCGATCTCGACGGCCCGCTGCTGCTGGCGGCCGACCGCGACCACCCGTTGACATACGACGCGGCCGGGGTGCATCCCCCAACGCCGGAACTGTGGGGCTGACGGGGCCGATCCCGTCATCGCCCTTCACCCCCCGTCATCGCCCGGCTCGACCGGGCGATCCAGGACCAGGGACAAGGAGCGCCGAATGAACAGGATCGTCTATGTGAACGGGGACTATGTGCCGGAAGAGGAGGCGAAAATCTCCATCTTCGACCGCGGCTTCCTGATGGCCGACGGGGTCTACGAGGTCACCCCGGTGCTGGACGCCAAGCTGCTGGACTATCCGGGCCACGTGGCCCGCCTGCGCCGCTCGCTCGACGAGTTGCAGATCGCCAGCCCGGCCGGCG
>JACZTQ010000372.1 GCA_022573605.1 Pseudomonadota bacterium
CTCCGGTCGCCGAGCGGGTGCCGGACGAGCCGCTGGTGGTCGATCTCGCGGGCCGGAAGCGCGAGCCGGGCCTTCACGGCGGCACGCTGAGGATGTTCGTGACCCGCTCGAAGGATGTCCGCTACATGGCGGCCTACGGCTATGCCAGGCTGGTCGGCTACGACTCGGAGTACCGGCTGGCGCCGGACCTGCTGCGCGCCGTCACGGTCAGCGCCGACGCCAAGTCGGTCACCCTGCACCTGCGACGCGGCCACCGCTGGTCCGACGGCCACCCCTTCACCACCGAGGATTTCCGCTACTGGTGGGAGGACGTGGCGCTGAACCGGGAGCTCAGCCCGGCCGGGCCGCCGGTCGAACTGCTGGCGGTCGGCCGCGCGCCCGAGGTCGAGGTGATCGACGAGGTGACCATCAAATACACCTGGATCGTGCCCAATCCGCAGTTCCTGCCGGCGCTGGCCCGGGCGCGCCCGGTCTATATCTACCGCCCGGCCCATTACATGAAACGGTTCCACGCCGACTATGCCGATGCCGAGGAACTGGCCCAGAGGGTCGCCGACGCCAAGGCCAAGAAGTGGTCGCGGCTGCACAACCGGCGCGACAACCTCTACAAGTTCGACAACCCGGAATTGCCGATTCTGCAACCCTGGTTCAACACCTCGCCGAAGAACGGCCAGCGCTACCTGCTGGTGCGCAACCCGTTCTATCACCGGATCGATATCAACGGCCGGCAGTTGCCCTATCTCGACCGGGTCGAGCTGGAGATCGCCTCGGGCGGGCTGATCCCGGCCAAGGTGACCCTGGGCGAGGCGACGCTGCAAGTGCGCTCGCTCGGCTTCAAGGATGCGCCGGTGTTGAAGCGGAGCGAGAAAAAGGGCGGCTATGTGGTCCATCTCTGGCGTTCCGGCGCCGCCTCGGAAGTGGCGCTCTACCCCAACCTGACCTATGGCGATCCGGTCTGGCGGGCGCTGTTCCACGATGTCCGGTTTCGCCGCGCGCTGAGTCTGGCGATCAGCCGCAAGGCGATCAACAAGGTGCTGTATTTCGGCCTGGCCGAGGAACGCGCCGTGGCGGCGCTGGAGGAGAGCCCGTTCTTCGACCCGGACAATGCCACCGCCTGGGCCCGTTTCGACCTCGACGAGGCCAACCGGCTGCTCGACGAGCTGGGTCTCGTCGAGCGCAACGGCGCCGGCATCCGGCTGCTCTCGGACGGCCGGCCGATGGAAATCATCGTCGAGACCGCCGGCGAGCGGCGCGAGGTTGCCGATACCCTGGAACTGATCGCCGCGACCTGGGCGCGGGCCGGCATCCGCCTGCTGGTGCGCCCGATGGACCGCGACATCCTGCGCCACCGGGCCTATGCCGGGCGCTCGATGATGGTCGCCTGGTACGGCTGGAACAACGGCGTGCCGACCGCCGACGCGGCACCGTTCGAACTGGCGCCGGTCGATCAGGCGAATTTCTCCTGGCCGCGCTGGGGACAGTATCATCAGACCAAGGGCTCGGCCGGCCAGGAGGTCGATCTGCCCGAAGCCGAACGCCTCGAGCGGCTCTATACCCAGTGGACCCTGGCCGGAGGCGCCGAGCGCCGGGCCGCGATCTGGCGCGAGATGCTGGCGATCCATGCCGACCAGGTCTTCGTCATCGGCACCGTCAGCCGGGCGCCGATCCCGGTGGCGGTGGATGCGGCGCTGCGCAACGTGCCAAGCCAGGGGCTCTATGCCTGGGATCCCGGCGCCCATCTCGGCATCCACCGGATCGACGAGTTCTTCTTCGAAGGGGGACGCGCGCCGTGATCGTCTATCTCGCGCGGCGCTTCGCCACCATGCTGGTGACGCTGGGCGTGGTCTCGGCGCTGGTGTTCATCATCATCAACCTGCCGCCGGGCAACTACCTCTCGAACCAGATCGCCGAGATGCGCTCCACCGGCGAGGCCGCCGGGGTGGCCCAGGCCGAGGCTTTGGTCGCCCAGTACTCGCTCGACAAGCCGGTCTGGCAGCAATATTTCATCTGGGTCGGCATGATGCCGGGGCCGGACGGCTTCTCGGGGCTGCTGCAGGGCGATTTCGGCTGGTCGTTCGAACTCGAGCGGCCGGTCTCCGAGGTGATCGGCGAGACCGCCTGGCTGACCGTCCTGGTCAACCTCTCGGCGCTGTTGTTCGTCTATCTGGTGGCCCTGCCGCTGGGCACCATCGCGGCGGTCCGGGCCAACACCTGGATCGACTACACCGCCTCCCTGATCGGCTATATCGGCCTGGCGACGCCGAATTTCCTGCTGGCGCTGATCATGCTGTTCTACGGCGCGCAGTATTTCAACATACCCATAGGCGGGCTGATGGCGCGCGAATTCGAGGGGGCGCCGATGAGCTGGGCCAAGATGGGCTCGATCCTGACCCATCTGATCGTGCCCACCATCGTGATCGGCACCTCGGCCGCGGCGGCGGCGATGCGCCGGCTGCGGGCCAACCTGCTGGACGAGCTGAACAAGCCCTATGTCGAGACCGCGCGGGCCAAGGGGGTGCCGCCGATAACGAGGATCATCCGCTACCCGCTGCGCATGGCGCTGAACCCGTTTGTCGCCGATATCGGCAACCTGGCGCCGCAACTGGTCTCGGGCTCGGTGATGATCTCGGTGGTGATGAGCCTGCCCACGATCGGCC
>JACZTQ010000373.1 GCA_022573605.1 Pseudomonadota bacterium
CGCCTTCGAGATCCTGGCCGATCCGGCGACCCATGCCGACGGCGCCGTGCGGGCCCGGCTGGTGCTGCGGCTGGCGGTTGCCTCGGGCCATGCCGGGATGGTCGGCGGGCAGGCCATCGACCTGGCGGCGGAGCGGGCCGAGGCGCCGTTGACGGGCCCCCGGGTGAAACGCTTGCAGGCGCTGAAGACCGGGGCGCTGATCGAGTTCGCGGCCGAGGCCGGGGCGATCGTGGCCCGGGCGCCGGAGGCCGATATCGCCCGCATCCGCGCCTATGCCCAGGCGCTGGGCGAGGCGTTCCAGATCGCCGACGACCTCTTGGATGTCACCGGCACCGAGGCGGAGCTGGGCAAGCGGGTGGGCAAGGATGCCGGCGCGGGCAAGGCGACCTTCGTCGATATCCTCGGCGTCGTCGGTGCGCGCGCCCGCGCCGCCGAGTTGGTGGCCGAAGCGGCACGGCACCTCGCCCCCTATGGCGCGCGTGCCGCACGGCTGGCCGAGGCGGCGCGCTTCGTCGTCGAGCGGCGCCGCTGACCGGGGCCCGACATGGGCCCGACTTGGGCCCGACACGGGCCCGACATGGGCCCGACATGGGCCCGACATGGGCCCGATACGGGCCCGATACGGTTCTCACGGCCGGGGCGGCACGAAATCGGCAAACCCGGAGGGGCTGTTGCCGTCATTAAGTTTGACAATCAAAGAGCGCTTGCCCACGCTTGGGCGCATAAAACAAAAATAAGATACCGGGAGGGACACCAGCAATGACTGGGCGGGCATGACGGGGCCGGTGCAGGCGGACGCAGGGCCGGGCACGCCGCTGTTCGAGGCGCGCGGCATCGTCAAGAAGTTCGGCGAGTTCGCCGCCAACAGGGACATCGATCTGGCGATCCGGCCGGGCGAGAAGCACGCGCTGCTGGGCGAGAACGGCGCCGGCAAGTCGACCCTGGTCAAGATGATCTACGGCGTCATGCAGCCGACCAGCGGCGAATTCTTCTGGAACGGCGCGCGCACCGTGATCCACAAACCGGCCGAGGCGCGCGAGCTCGGCATCGGCATGGTGTTCCAGCATTTCTCGGTGTTCGACGCCCTCACCGTGGTCGAGAACATCGCCCTCGCCCTGCCCCCGGAGCCGATGAAGGCGCTGGCCCGGCGCATCGAACGGGTCTCCGAATCCTACGGCCTGGCGATCGACCCGCGGCGCGCCGTGCACACCCTCTCGGTCGGCGAGAAGCAGCGCGTCGAGATCATCCGCTGCCTGCTGCAGAACCCCAAACTGCTGATCATGGACGAGCCGACCTCGGTGCTGACGCCGCAGGAGACCGGGGTGCTGTTCGAGACCCTGGACAAGCTGGCCGCCGAGGGCTGCTCGATCCTCTACATCTCGCACAAGCTGGAGGAGGTCAAAGCGCTCTGCGACGCCGCCACCATCCTGCGGCTGGGGCGCGTGGTGGCCCATTGCGACCCCAAGGCCGAGACCGCGCGCTCGATGGCCGAGATGATGGTCGGCGACGAGATCGCCTGGGTCGAGCGGCAAGGCCCTTCGGCCGAGTCGGGGGCCGAGCCGGGTCCGGTGCGCCTGAAGGTCGATCGCCTGAACCTGCCCGCCGCCTCGGAATTCGGCATCAGCCTGGTCGACCTGTCGCTGGAGGTGCGCGGCGGCGAGGTGGTCGGCATCGCCGGGGTCGCCGGCGAGGGCCAGTCGGAACTGATGGCGGCGCTGACCGGCGAGGTGAGTTGCGACCGGGCCGAGGCGATCCTGATCGACGGCGCGGCGATGGGCCGGGCCGGGCCGACCCGGCGCCGCCTGGCCGGGGCCGCCTTCGTGCCGGAGGAGCGCAACGGCCATGCGGCGGTGGGCGAGCTGACGCTGCCGGGGAACATCATCCTGGCGCACCACGCCGCCGAGCGGGTGGCGACGCGAAGCTGGATCGACTTTGGCAAGGCAGATGAATGGGCCAGGCGGGTGCGCGAGACCTTCGACGTGCGGGCCGGGGCGGAAATCCCGACCGCCGGGTCGCTGTCGGGCGGCAACCTGCAGAAGTTCATCGTCGGGCGCGAAATCCTGCGCGAGCCCGGCGTGCTGGTGGTGAGCCAGCCGACCTGGGGGGTCGACGCCGGCGCCGCCTCGGTGATCCGCCGGGCGCTGATCGACCTGGCCGCAAGGGGTTCGGCGGTGCTGGTGATCAGCCAGGATCTCGAGGAGATCTTCTCGATCTGCGACAGGATCGCGGTGATCCACCACGGGCGGCTGTCGCGCGAGCACCCGGCGGCCGAGATGACGCCGGAGAAGGTCGGGCTACTGATGGGCGGGGCGCGGCCGGAGGACAGTGAAATTCCGGCCGGGGAGGTTGCCTGATGTGGTTGCGTCATGCCCGCCCCGCGCGGCTGACGCCGCGCGCCTCCCCCTCGGTCCCCCTCCCAGGGGGAGTGGGAGGCGCGAATGGCGCCACCGGCGCCTCGCCGGTCAGATGGCGCAGGTGGAACCGCTGGCGCCCCCCTCTCCGTCATTCCCGCGCGTTCCCCCGTCATTCCCGCGCAGGCGGGAATCTCGTCTCGATGCGTCATTCCCGCGAAGGCGGGGATCTCAATGCGGCTGGTCATGAGATTCCCGCCTGCGCGGGAATGACGGGGGAACGCGCGGGAATGACGGCGGAGG
>JACZTQ010000066.1 GCA_022573605.1 Pseudomonadota bacterium
CGGGGCCGCGGAGGGATTGGCGGCCCCACCCGCCGCGGCGCCGCCCGCCGCAACACCGCCCGCCGCGGCCCCGATAGGCGAGAACACCCGCATCGCCTGCTCGAACCATTCCATGTTGCCGCGCGTCATCGACTCGAAATTCGCCGCCGCCGGATTGCCGCCGAAGGCCTGGCGCATGCGCTCCTGGTTCTGGGCGAAGGTCTCCATCGAGGCTTCCAGATAGCTCGGCACCACCCCCTGCAAGGTATCGCCATAGAGGCTGATGATCTGGCGCAGGAAGTTGGTCGGCAGCATGCTCTGCCCCTTGGCCTCCTCCTCGAAGATGATCTGGGTCAGCACCGAGCGGGTGATGTCGTCGCCGCTCTTGGCGTCGTAGACCGCGAAATCCTGCCCGGCGCGCACCATCTTCGAGAGGTCGTCGAGCGTGACATAGCTGCTCTTGGCGGTGTTGTAGAGCCGCCGATTGGCATATTTCTTGATGACAATCTTCTCGGGTGTATCGGCTTTGCTGGTGTCGCCCTCGACCACGGCCGGTCCTCCCCTTGATCCTGCGCCCCGCCGAGGCGTGGCGTGGCGTAATTTTGCACTCGCGCTGCCGCAGTGCAACCGGAATTTTGCAGTTGCGAAAAGCCCGCCCGCCAGCGACGCCGCCGGGGGTAATTGTTGCAGCGCACCAATTGCCGCATTGCAGAACCGCGCACGGCGTGAGAGAACGGGCGCAAGATCCTCGGCCGAGTCGCCGCGATCCACGGCAGAAAGGAACCCCCATGACCGACATCGTCATCGCCTCGGCGGCGCGCACCGCCGTCGGCAGCTTCAACGGCGCCTTCGCCAACACGCCCGCGCACGAGCTCGGCGTGGTCGCCATCCAGGCGACGCTGGCGCGCGCCGGGGTCGATGGCGCGGAGGTCTCCGAGACCATCCTCGGCCAGGTGCTGACCGCGGGGCAGGGCATGAACCCGGCCCGCCAGGCGCATCTCGCCGCCGGGCTGCCGGTGGAGAGCGCCGCCTGGGGCCTCAACCAGGTCTGCGGCTCGGGCCTGCGCGCGGTCGCCATCGGCGCCCAGCAGATCGCCCTCGGCGACGCCGCCATCGTCATCGCCGGCGGCCAGGAGAGCATGTCGCTCAGCCCCCATGTGGCGCATCTGCGCGGCGGCCGGAAGATGGGCGACCTGAATTTCGTCGACTCGATGATCAAGGACGGCCTCTGGGACGCCATCAACGGCTACCACATGGGCACCACGGCCGAGAACGTCGCGCGCCAGTGGCAACTCGGCCGCGACCAGCAGGACGCCTTCGCGGTGGCCAGCCAGAACAAGGCCGAAGCGGCCCAGAAGGCGGGCCGGTTCGGCGCCGAGATCGCCCCGGTCACGGTCAAGACCCGCAAGGGCGAGACCGTGGTCGAGCACGACGAATACATCCGCCACGGCGCCACGATCGAGGGCATGGCCAAGCTGCGCCCGGCCTTCGAGCGCGAGGGCACGGTGACCGCGGCCAACGCCAGCGGCATCAACGACGGCGCCGCGGCGGTCCTGCTGATGACGGCGGGCGAGGCCGAGCGGCGCGGCATCGAGCCGCTGGCCCGCATCGTCAGCCATGCCACCGTGGGCGTCGATCCGGCGATCATGGGCACCGGCCCGATCCCGGCCAGCCGCAAGGCGCTGGAGAAGGCCGGCTGGACGGTCGGGGACCTCGACCTGGTCGAGGCCAACGAGGCCTTCGCCGCCCAGGCCTGCGCCGTCAACCAGGAGATGGGCTGGGACCCGGAGATCGTCAATGTGAACGGCGGCGCCATCGCCATCGGCCACCCGATCGGGGCCTCGGGCTGCCGCATCCTGAACACGCTCCTGCACGAGATGAAACGCCGCGACGCCAAGAAGGGTCTCGCCACGCTCTGCATCGGCGGCGGCATGGGCGTGGCGATGTGCGTCGAGCGCGGCTGAGATTCGTCGGGTGCGCATTCCGCGCACCCCTTTATTTGCAAATGACGGTGCGCGGAATGCGCACCCTACGGACACCTGAACGGAGAAACACATGGCACGGGTTGCACTGGTTACCGGAGGCACGCGCGGCATCGGCGCGGCGATCTCCCGGGCGCTGAAGGAGGCCGGCTACACGGTCGGTGCCAACTACGCCGGCAACGACGAGGCCGCCGCCGCCTTCAAGGCCGAGACCGGCATCGCGGTCTACAAGTGGTCGGTCGCCGACTACGACGCCTGCGTCGAGGGCATCGCGCGGGTCGAGGCCGATCTCGGACCCATCGAGGTGCTGGTCAACAACGCCGGCATCACCCGCGACGCGCCCTTCCACCGGATGACGCGCGACCAGTGGTCGGCGGTTGTCGACACCAACCTGAGCGGCGTCTTCAACATGACCCATCCGCTCTGGAACGGCATGCGCGAGCGCAATTTCGGCCGCATCGTCAACATCTCCTCGATCAACGGCCAGAAGGGCCAGTTCGCCCAGGTGAACTACTCCGCCGCCAAGGCCGGCGATCTCGGCTTCACCAAGGCGCTGGCCCAGGAGGGGGCCCGCAAGGGCATCACCGTGAACGCGATCTGCCCCGGCTACATCGCCACCGACATGGTGATGGCGGTGCCGGAGAAGGTCCGCGAGTCGATCATCGCCCAGATCCCGGTGGGCCGTCTCGGCGAGGCCGCCGAGATCGCCCGCTGCGTGGTCTTCCTGGCCTCCGACGACGCCGGTTTCATCACCGGCTCGACGATCACCGCCAACGGCGGCCAGTATTTGATCTGAACTGCCCTGGCATCGAAGGTTTCCAGGGCCGGCCTCCGGGCCGGCCTTTTTTCTTTCGGCGCGACGCGAGGCCGGGCGGGCGCCGGGTCTGCAAGAGGGGTGCCCACATGTGGGCATGGGGTTAAGTTATTGATTATAAACATTTTGTCAAAAGATATAGGATGTTCCCTCTTGAAACAAGTGATTCTGAGATGACGCACATCTAATAAATCGGGACGCTGGGGGCTGACGGATGTTCTCGAAATTGCATAGTGTGGAGAGATGAAAGCTGCGCAGGCTCATCCGCTACCGTTTAACCCGGCGGTCCTCCGCTGGGCGCGGGAAAGGATTGCCCTGCCAATTGAAGCGGTGGCTAAAAGAGTGTCCACAAGCGTCGAGCGTGTCGCCGATTGGGAAAACCCAGAGGCAAAGCGGCAACCAACTGTCAAACAGGCTCGAAAGCTGGCAGCACTCTACGGCAGACCGTTTCTGGAGTTTTTCGCCGCCGAGTTGCCACCAGTCCCACCCGTCGATCTGGTTCCAGATTACCGCTTTCACCGCCGCCCCCCTTCTGAGATCGAGCTTGTGGCTCTCGCAGAGGTGCAGCGATGGGCGGAAGAGCAGCGCCTCAATGTTTTTGACCTTCTTGAACTACTCGGCGACGGCCCCCCGACGTTTCCGGCAGAGCTTAATGCGACGCTTAAGGATAATGTGGAGGACGTTGCGCGAAGAGTTCGGGAATTTGTCAATCTCCCTATCGAAGCGCAATTTCGGCTCAACGCAAATGACAAACGACTGCTCCCCGACATAATCAGATCAAAATTCAGCGAATGCGGAGTTCTCATTCTGAGGCAGAGCGGACTTCAGAGGGCGCGAACCCGAGGAATGTGCCTGTTCGCAGAGTCTCTTCCAATCATCGTCTACGGAAAGGAAGCGCCGAGCGCGCAAGCCTTCACAATTGCGCATGAGTTCGGTCACGTTCTTCTGGGGTGCAGTGCTATCAGCGGTGGCCCGCGTTTTGGCAAATCCACCGACAAGAGGAAGCTGATTGAGGGTTGGTGCAATCGATTTGCGGCGGCCTTCTTGATCCCGGAACAGGCTCTAGGTCACGCTCTAGCCGCGCCGGATCGCCCACAAGATGCGTTTGACGATGGCATGCTAGCGGCTCTCGCAAACCGCTTTGCAGTGAGTCGCCATGCGATGCTCATTCGCCTGGTTAATTTGGGTTATGTCGATCCGCGCTTCTATTGGCGAATGAAGCGTCCGATTTTCATTCGAGAGGAGGAAGAATACGAGCCGCCGCCGATGCGGCCTCCCTACTATGGCTCTCGGTACAAGAACAGTCGCGGTGACTTCTACACGGGGCTAGTGCTTGAGGCATGGGAAACGGGGATGATATCGAGCCACAATGCGGCAGAGTTCATGGGTATAAAAAACCTCACGCACCTTGAAGATATCCGCCAGAATTTCAGACGTTAAATGTCAAGATATTGTCTCGATACTTCTGGTATTTCAAATCCAATATTGGATATGCCGCCCGATATACACGTCACGCTGTGGCGTGAAATCCGGAGGTTGCTAGAAGATGGCGTATTTTGCTGGAACACAGAGATATGGCAAGAGCTTGAGTCCTCTATCCCCGGAGAAATCGGAGAATGCCTCCGGGGTTGCACCGATACTGTGTGCTTTGAGGTTGGGGTTGGAGACTGGCCTTGGCAAAGGTACTTGGAGCATGTTGAGTCGATGAGGGTTCAATATGTAGGTTACATCTCTGAGTACAATGGAAACCGGAAGGGAACTGTGAGCCTGAATGATTGCTCGATTGTTTGTCTTGCGAAAACATTGGACCTTCCGGTGATGAGCATGGAGAAGCGCAATCGCTACCCGAGTGAAGTTAAGATCAGGATTCCGGAGCTTTGCGACCGGGAGGGGATCGGGCACTATGATCTTACCGAGCTCCTCAGAGCGGAAGGAATAACGGCATGAGCTTGACCTTATCACGGGTAATCAATGAGGACAGATTGGCGGATTTAATCGCTCAAGGCGCGCCGCCCCGGCGCCATTCGCGCGGGTGCGAGACTCTCTCGGGTCTTTGATCGGGGGAACTTTGGATTCAAGACTCTAGCCTCGACCGCAGCGACGGGAGGCTCCGATGCGGCGAACACTGGTGACCCTGGCATCCGGCACGGCGACCGTGCTGCTCATGCTGACGCTGGCGGGCTATGCCGGGCAACTGGGTCCCGTGCTGGAAGTAACGGCCAACTTCCGCCTGCACCTGGCGGTGCTGGCCGGCGTGCTGGGACTGGTCCTGGGCCTCGCCGGGCGGCGCCGCGGCGCCGGGCTGGCGCTGCTGGCCACGCTGATCGCGGTGGCGGGCCTCGGCCCGGTCCTCGGCCCGGCCGAGCGCCCCGGAGCCCAGAATTCCGATGGGGGCCGCCCGCTGACCCTGCTCTACGCCAATCTGCGCGCCGCGAACCCCGAACCGGCGGCCCTGGCGGCGATGCTGCTGGCCGCCGATGCCGATATCCTGATCACCTCGGAGACCACCCGCGCGGTGGCCGAGGGGGCCGGCGGGCTGGCCGCCGGCTACCCCTACCGGCTGGTCCACGGCGGCGAAAGCGAGGCGCTGCGCACCGCGATCTGGTCGAAATTCCCGCTTGGCGACGGCGTGCTCTACCTGAACAACACCGTCGCCCCGACCGCCGCCGCCGCCATCGCCGAGCTCGGCGGCGGCGTCCGGCTGGGCCTGGTCGGCGCGCATTTCTCGCGCCCCTTCGAGCGGCTGCACCGAACCCAGGTCGCGGCGCTCGGCCCGATGGCCGCAAGGCTGGGACGCCCGCTGATCGTCGCCGGCGATTTCAACGCCGCGCCCTGGTCGTGGCTGGTGGCGCGCGCCGCCGAGGTCACCGGCACCGAGGTCCTCGGCGGCTACCGGGTCACCTGGAAGGGCCGCTACCGGACCCCGCTCGGCCCGCTGCCCGAACCCTGGGGACACCAGATCGACCAGATCCTGCTGTCCGCCGGCATCGGCGTCGTGTCGGTCGAGACCCTGGACCTGCCCGGCTCCGACCATCGCGGACTGTTCGTCCGCCTGCGCATCCCGGCGCCGTAGGGCATGGACTGGTGCGGTGTGTGGCGATGCCCGCTCACAGGTCCACACCGGCCAACTGCAACGGACGCGGCGAACGACCGGGTTTGGCCCGAAGCTGCGGTTGGAATAGTTTGTAGCCTTCCGTTAACATTGGTGCTGGCACAGGCGCGGCTGAGCGCTTGGCAGGTTCCCGGGATTTCAAACCATGATCGATGACGTAGAAATATCCATCGTGCTGGTGGAGAGAATGCGGGCGGCATTACCCATGCGTGCATTCACCACCAAGCGGTTGCGCAAAACCTTGCAAAGCGGTTCGAAGCGGGAGTTTCCGCACCAGTGCGGTGTCACCGAGGTCAGCTACATGGGTGACGAAGGCGGCATCATCTGCCATCTTGATTTTGATTTTGACGACACCAAGAATACCCACGTCGTCTCGATCACGCATCTCTGGTTCGACCGCAGAGATCCGCTTGCCCGCGAGATCGAGGCCTATTGCAAGCATCGAATCAAGCGACTCAAAAAACTCCATCGCGGGATGGTCCCGAGTTGACCTGTTGGGCAATCCGTCCGGGCAATGACGATGTTTCCGGTGTAGCCCTCCCGGCGCCAGACGGAAGTGTCCCGCCCCCTTCCGGCGGCCCGAAATCCCCCCTATGTTACTCCGCACCCTGAAACCCTGACGCGAGACGCCCATGCTGATCGGCATTCTGCAGACCGGGGACGTGCCCGAGGCGCTGGCCCCGCGCCACGGCGAATACGCGCCGATGTTCGAGGCCTGGCTCGGCCCGGCCGGCCCCGGGCTGACCTTTCGCGCCTATGGCGCCCATCACGGCGTGCTGCCGGCCGGCCCGGCCGACTGCGACGCCTGGCTGATCACCGGCTCGAAGCACGGGGTCTACGACGACCTGCCCTGGATCGCGCCGCTGAAGGCGTTCCTGCGCGACGCGCGCGCCGCCGGGCGGCCCATCGTCGGGGTCTGTTTCGGCCACCAGATCCTGGCCGAGGCGCTGGGCGGGCGGGCGGAAAAATCGGCCAAGGGCTGGGGCGCCGGGGTCCACGACTACCAGGTCGTGCGCCGCACGAACTGGATGAACGGCGGGCCGGACAGCTTCGCCATCCACACCATGCACCAGGACCAGGTGACGGCGATTCCCGAGGACGCCACCGTGCTGGCCGCGAGCCCGTTCTGCGAATTCGCCATGCTGGCCTATGGCGACCCGGAAGCGCCGGACGCGATCTCGATCCAGCCGCATCCGGAGTTCGGCGCCGACTACGCCAGGGAACTGGTCGAGATGCGCACCGGCGTCACCATCCCGGCGGATCGCGGCGCGGCGGCGCTGGCGAGCTTCGGGCGCCCCGTCAACCGGCAGGATTTCGCCCGCTGGTGCGTGGATTACCTGCGCGCCGCCACGGCGCGGCGCAGCGGCGCCTAGAGCCCTGCCGGCATCGTCACGGCCCTCTCCCCCGCCCCCTCTCCCGCAGGGAGAGGGGGCGCCGGCGGCGGGGACAACGCGTCCCCCCCTCCCTCTGGGCTTCGCAGGGGACCGTGGCCGCAGATGCGGCTGCGTAAGCCCCGGAGAAGGGGTTAGGGGGGAGGCTGCGGCGGTGCCGCTGGGCACACCGGCGCCGACAGGGCGAACGCACCTCGGGTATCCGCCGCCCGGACCCCGCGCCGCAACGATGGCCACCAACAAAAAGGGCCGGCTGAGCCGGCCCCGTTGCTCACTGCCGTGCGGCGAGCCTGGTGATTTCTTCCTTCAAGAGCAGTTTCTGTCGTTTCATCGCCGTGATCTGGAGATCGTCGCTGCTGGGCCGTTGCTGTTCATCCACGATCTTGTCCGAAAGTGCCTGGTGCTTCTGGCGCAACTGGCTGATGTGAGACGACGCGCTCATGGGCAGTCCTCCTTTGTCGCAGTCCTGATGGCGGAATTACAGCAGCGTTTCAGGGCATTGTCACTACATAGTTGGATTCCCCCTCAATCCAAGAGCTTGCCCCCACTACCCACAGGTTTTCCACAGCGGGATGTGCACGACTCACCCCTCAGAGCGATTTCGAGCAAAGTGACCTCACTTTGCGGCTCGGAAATCGCGGGAAGCCGAAAAACTAGAGCGTGATAGGTGAATAAAGGATTACCGAACCCGCGCTAAGCCACCTCCCCCGGCAGCGCTTTTTCGACCAGCCGGGCCCAGTAGGCGACCCCCAGCGGCGCCGCCTCGTCGTTGAAGTCGTAGGCCGGGTGGTGCAGCGGCGCGCTGTCGCCGTTGCCGATGATCACATAGCAGCCCGGCACCTCGCGGGCGAAAAACGAGAAGTCCTCGCCGGCCATGGTCGGCGGGTGGCCGCGCTGGACGTTGGCGTCGCCGAAGGTCTCGCGCATCACCGCCTCGGTGAAATCGGCCTGCGTGGCATCGTTGAGGGTCGGCGGGTAGGGCTTGCAACCGCGATCGATCTCGATCTCGACCCCGAAGGCCGCCGCGGTCTGGGCGCAATGGCGCTCCATCTCGACGATGATCTGGCGCTGCACATCGTCGTCGAACGAGCGGATCGTGCCCGCCAGCAGCGCGCTGCCCGGGATCACGTTGTAGGCCGACCCGGCCTCGAACCGGGTCACCGACAGCACCGCCGGTTGCAGCGGGTCGACGATGCGGCTGACGATGGTCTGCAAGGCGGTGACCAGGTGCGCCCCGGCGACGATCGGGTCGCGGGTTTCGTGCGGCGCGGCGGCATGGCCGCCGCTGCCGGTGATGGTGATGTCGAACTGGCTCGCCGCCGCCAGCACCGGCCCGTCCTTGACCGCGAACCGGCCCAGCGGCAGGCCGGGCCAGTTGTGCATGCCGTAGACGGCGCGCGGGCGGTAGCGCTCGAACAGGCCGTCGTCGAGCATCGCCTTGGCCCCGGCCCCGCCCTCCTCGGCGGGCTGGAAGCAGAAATAGACCGTGCCGTCGAAATTGCGCGTCCCGGCGAGGTATTTCGCCGCCCCCAGCAGCATGGTGGTGTGGCCGTCATGGCCGCAGGCATGCATGGTGCCGGGATTGGTCGAGGCATGGGGCAGCCCGGTCGCCTCCTCGATCGGCAGGGCGTCCATGTCGGCGCGCAGCATGATCGCGGCGCCCCCCGGCCCGCCGCGCCCGTGCAGCACGCCGATCACCCCGGTGCCGCCGATGCCGGTCTCGACCCCGTCGAGGCCAAAACCGTCGAGCCGCTCGGCCACCTTGGCGGCGGTGCGCTGCTCCTGGTAGCCCAACTCCGGGTGGCGGTGGAAGTCCTGGCGCCACTCGGCCAGTTCGCCGGCCTGGGCGGCGATCGAATTCGGGATCGGTTTCATGGTGTCCTTTCGTCGAAATCCAGCGCCGCCGCATTGCGCAGGATGGCGGCGGCCTCGGGCGAGAAATCGTCCGCGTCGCGAACATGCGTGCTGCCGGCGTGGAGCACAAGGGGCGCGAGCAGCCGGAACGGCGCCTTCGACCCCTTGCGGGCGCGAATGATCACCCGTCCGGCGTCGCGCCCGGCCCGCGCCGCCAGCGGCTTGAGCGCGATGGCGCCGGCCGGGCCGTCGAGCAGGCGCAAGAGTTCCGGCGCACGCTCGGCCCGGTGGATCAGCGTCAGCCAGCCCTTCGGCTTCAGCCGCGCCAGCGCCGCGGCGATCCAGTCTGCCAGATTGGCCTCACCCTCGCGGTGCGCCATATCGCGCCCGGCCACCGGCGAGGCGACGGCGTCCTCGCCGTGATAGGGCGGGTTGAGCATCACCTGGTCGAAGACAAGCTGGCGCAGCGCCCGCGGCGGCGCCGCCACGTCGCCCTGGTGCAGGGTGATCTCGGCCCCGTTCAGCCGCGCGTTCTGGCCCGCCAGAGCCAGATAGGCGGGCTGGATCTCCAGCCCGTGCAACGCCACTCCCGGCACCCTTGCGGCCAGGCAGAACGCCGCCGCCCCGGCGCCGCAGCCCAGATCGAGCACCCGCTCGCCGGCCCGCGCCGGCACCGCGGCGGCCAGCAGCACCGGGTCGGTCGCGGCGCGGTAGCCCTTGAGCGGCTGGAGCAGCCGCACCCGGCCGCCCAGCAGCCGGTCCTCGCGGGTCTCATGCGCGGCGAAGGCGGCGTCAAAGGTGGCGCCAAGGATGGAGGCACTCAAATCCACTCCTCCCTCTCATAGGGCTCGACCCCGTTCGCGCGCAGGATCGCCCGGGCCCGGAACAGGTCGCGGCGCAGCACCATCACCCGGCGCGGCAAAATGCCGAGGCTGCCTTCGAGAATGCTCATGTTTACGTCGAACACGAAGCAAGCTATATCCTCGGCGTCCAGCAACGCCTGAGCGTAGGGGACCAGAGTCGGGTCTGTGGTGCGCAGCAACTCTTCCATCACGGACCGAGAGTTAAGCGATCAGGCGCGCGAGGTCGAGCCGGACCGGCCGCCCCGCCCAACGGAACCGAACTGCCAATGACCGCGCCCGCCGCACACTCAGCCGCCATCACCGAAGCCGGCCCCTTCGAGCGCCTGCTGGCCCTGGTCGCCGAGGATCTGGCCCTGGTCAACGCGCTGATCGCCGAGCGCATGGCCTCCGAGCACGCGCCCCGCATCCCGGAGATCTCGGCCCATCTGATCGAGGCCGGGGGCAAGCGGCTCAGGCCGATCCTGACCCTGGCCGCCAGCCGGCTCTGCGATTACACCGGCGCCGACCAGATCAAGCTGGCGGCGACGGTGGAGTTCATCCACACCGCGACGCTCTTGCACGACGACGTGGTCGACCAGAGCGCCAAGCGCCGCGGCCGCGC
Organism: Pseudomonadota bacterium; assembly: GCA_022573605.1. Classification (GTDB taxonomy): domain Bacteria; phylum Pseudomonadota; class Alphaproteobacteria; order Rhodobacterales; family Rhodobacteraceae; genus Thermohalobaculum. Next base: position 10,597 of record JACZTQ010000066.1, read on the forward strand.
CACCGCCAACATCCTGTGGGACAACAAGTCGAGCGTGCTGGTCGGCGATTATCTCTTCGCGCGGGCTTTCCAGCTCATGGTCGAGACCGGCTCGCTGGAGGTGCTGGCGATCCTCTCCAACGCCTCCGCCGTGATCGCCGAGGGCGAGGTGCTGCAACTGACCACGGCGCGCGACCTGACCACCGACAAGGCCCGCTACGACCAGGTCATTCGCGGCAAGACGGCGGCGCTGTTCGCCGCCGCCACCGAGGTCGGTGGGGTCATCGCCGGGGCGGATGCGGCGCGACTGACCGCCCTCAGGACCTTTGGCGACGGGCTCGGCATGGCCTTCCAGCTGACCGACGACCTGCTGGACTACGGCGGCTCGTCGGCGGCGCTGGGCAAGAACACCGGCGACGATTTCCGCGAGGGCAAGGTGACCCTGCCGGTGATCCTGGCCTTCGGCCGCGCCGACGACGAGGCCCGCGCCTTCTGGCGCCGCACCATCGGGCGCGGCAAGCAGCAGCCGGGCGACCTCGAGCAGGCCATGGCCTACTTGCGCCAAACGGATGCGCTGGCCGGCACCCAGGCGGCGGCGCGCGGCCATGCCGACCGGGCGCTGGCGGCGCTGGCGGGCTTCAAGGCCGGGGCCATGCGCACGGCGCTGGAGGACATCGCCGAATTCGTGGTTGCCCGCACGGTGTGAACGTCACGTCAACCTTGACAGACGTCCCTCATGCCCGACCTCTATCGGGAGCGGTCCCGCCACGCTGAGAGGGGATGAACGATGCCGAAGATCGACATCAATGCCGTCGCGACCTTCACCGGATCGACCTACCCTGAGCCCTACGCCTCACAGATGGGTGGGCGCTCGTTCCAGGCTCTCGGCGACACGGCCGGGCTGACCCAGTTCGGCGTCAACCTGGTGACCATGGAGCCGGGCGCACTCTCGTCGCTGCGCCACTGGCACTCGGGCGAGGACGAGTTCGTCTGGGTGGTCTCGGGCGAGCTGGTGCTGGTGCAGGACGGCGGCGAGACCGTGCTCCGCGCCGGCGACGCGGCCGCCTTCAAGGCGGGCGACCCGGACGGCCACCACCTCCGGAACCGCTCCGGCGCGGCCGCCAGCTTCCTCGTCATCGGCACCCGGGCGGCAAGCGACACCTGCACCTATCCCGATGTCGACCTGATCAACCGGACCGAAGGCGCGCGCAACTGGTTCACCCTGCGCGACGGCACCTTCGTGAAAGAAGCCTCCTGAAGAGAGCGGACACAATGAGCGAGATCTTCCACTACGCCACCGATGACGGCATCGCCACCATCACCTGGGACCAGCCCGGGGCCTCGATGAACGTGCTCAACGAGCAGGGCATCGCCGAGCTCGACGCCCATGTCGATGCGGCACTGGCCGATAGCGCCGTGACCGGCGTCATCATCACCAGTGGAAAACGTGATTTCGCCGGCGGCATGGACCTCAACGTCATCGCCCGGATGAAACGCCAAGCGGAAGCGGCGGGCGGCAACCCGGCCGAGACCATCTTCGGCTTCGTCATGGGTCTCCACGGCCTGTTGCGCAAGATCGAGCGCGCCGGGGCCGACCCGAAAACCCGCAAGGGCGGCAAGCCCTTCGTCTGGGCCTGCCCCGGCACCTCGATGGGCATCGGCACCGAGATCGGGCTGGCCTGCCACCGCCGCATCGCTGCTGACGTTCCGAAGGCGAAGATCGGCCTGCCGGAGATCCTGGTCGGCCTGTTCCCCGGCTCCGGCG
>JACZTQ010000374.1 GCA_022573605.1 Pseudomonadota bacterium
ATGGGGGTGTGGCTGACCACCTTCAGCAATTGCTTGTGCGACCAGACATCCGCCTCCAGCGGCGCGATGTTCAGGTCGCCGACCAGGATCGCCGGCCCCCCGAGCGCCGCGCCCCAGGCGCACATCTGGTCGAGAAACGCCAGCTTGTGGGCGAATTTGGGGTTCGCCTCCGGGTCGGCCACGTCGCCGCCCGAGGGCAGGTAGAAATTGTGCAGCGTCACGCCGCCGGGGACGCCGGGCAACCTCGCGGCGACGTGGCGGGCGTCCCCCCGGGCGCAGAAATCCACCTGACCGGCGTCCTCCAGCGCCACCTGGGCGAGGATCGCGACACCGTTATAGCCCTTCTGTCCGCGCGCCACCGCGTGGCCGTAGCCCAGCGCCGCGAACACCTCGAAGGGGATTTTATCGACCGGCGACTTGGTCTCTTGCAGGCACAGGATATCGGGGGCTTCGGTCTTCAGGAAATCCGCCACCAGCCCGGCCCTGAGCCGCACCGAGTTGATGTTCCAGGTCGCGATCGTCAGCGCCATGTGCGGCCTCCAGGCATCAGGGATCAGGGATCAGGGATCAGATATCAGAAGATCGGTGTCGAGCGAGACCCTCTGATCTCTGATACCTGATACCTGATCCCTGATCCCCGGCAAAAACGCGCCCGGTGCGGGGGGGCACCGGGCGCTTGCCCGTATCGGGCGGGCCACGGATGGAGTGAGGGGACTCCGTCCGCATGGCAGCGGCGGGTTCGGGGGGGAAGGGCCGCTGCCTGATTAAGGATTTAGGGGCCGCGGCCCCCGGCTTCAAGGGCGCGCCCGATCACATCCCCAGCCGGTAGCCTCCCGCGTCCGTGAGCAGGATCGTGGCGTTCGACGGATTCGGCTCGATCTTCTGGCGCAGCCGGTAGATGTGGGTCTCCAGGGTATGCGTGGTGACGCCGGCGTTATAGCCCCAGACCTCGCGCAGCAGAACCTCGCGCTCGACCGTGCGTCCGCTCGAGCGGTAGAGGAATTTCAGGATATTGGTTTCCTTCTCGGTGAGGCGCACCTTGCGGTCGTTCTCGTCGATCAGCATCTTGGCGCCGGGGCGGAAGCTGTAGGGGCCGATGGCGAACACCGCGTCCTCGGACTGCTCGTGCTGGCGCAACTGGGCCCGGATGCGGGCCAGCAGCACCGGGAACTTGAACGGCTTGGCGACAAAGTCGTTAGCCCCGGAATCGAGCCCGAGGATGGTGTCGGCATCGGTGTGGTGCCCGGTCAGCATGATCACCGGGCATTTCACCCCCTGCTTGCGCATCAGCCGGCAGACCTCGCGCCCGTCGACATCGGGCAGGCCGATATCGAGGATGATCAGGTCGTGCATCTCGGCCTTGGCGCGCTCGAGGCCGCGATGGCCGTCCTCGGCCTCGTAGACGTCGAACTCCTCCATCATCATCAACTGGTCGGCCAGCGCCTCGCGCAGGTCGTCGTCGTCGTCGATCAGCAGGATCTTCTTGGCCACGGCCATGTCCACACCTCCTTGAAGGGTTTCGGCAGCACTCAACTGCCGTCAAGATTGGGCCTCGGCGCCGCGATGCCCAGCCATTCTGACAAATCCTCACCGATCTGTGTCCGCTACCGGGGGTTTGTTACGAAAGTCGCGGGCGTTCTGGAACCGTCTCCGGTATATTGCTATCAGAACCGGCCCGATGAGGTTGCCGAAAATGACGCCGGAACCCAAACTGTCGCTGACCGCGGAGGAGCAAGTCGCCCGCGCCCGCGCCGATCTGAGGATCGGGGCGCCGGTGGCGCTGATCTCGCCCTCCGGCGGGGCGCTGGTGGTTGCCGCCGAGACCCTGACGCAGGCGCGCCTCGCCGCCCTGCGCGCCGCCGGGCCGGAGGCGCTCGACCTCGCCATCACCCACCGCCGGGCCGAGACCCTGCGGGCCCGCGCCTACGATGGCGAACTGGCCCGGGTGGTGGTGCCTTTGGACGCCGACGCCGCCTGGGTGCGGGCCACCGCCGATCCGTCGCACGATCTCGCCACGCCGCTGAAGGGGCCCTATGCGACCCGGCGCGAGGGGCCGTCCGAGCTGCACGCCCTGGCCCTCGCCCTGGCCAAGCAGGCCCGCCTGCTGCCGGCCGCCGTGATGGCGCTGTGGAGCGATGCCGGCTTGGTCCGGAGCCTGGCGGCCGGGGCCGGGCTGACCACGCTGACCGGAGACCTGATGCGCCGCGCTGCCGAGGCCGCGCCGCGCATGGAGCGGGTCTCGCATGCCCGCCTGCCGACCCGCTTCGCCGAGGCCGGGCGCTGCCATGTGTTCCGCCCCGCCGACGGCGGCGAGGAGCACTACGCCATCGAGATCGGCCAACCGTCCCGCACCGCCCCGGTGCTGGCGCGGCTGCATTCGGCCTGTTTCACCGGCGACGTGCTGGGCTCGCTGAAATGCGACTGCGGCGCCCAGCTCGCCGCCGCCCTGACCCGGATCGCGGCGACAGGCGCCGGCATCCTGCTCTACATGAACCAGGAGGGCCGCGGCATCGGGCTGGCCAACAAGATGCGCGCCTATGCCTTGCAGGACCAGGGCTACGACACCGTCGAGGCCAACCACCGGCTCGGCTTCGAGGACGACGAGCGCGATTTCCGCCTCGGCGCCGAGATGCTGAAGACGATGGGGTTT